>CAMFSS010000189.1 GCA_945983195.1 uncultured Prevotellaceae bacterium
GGGGTGTGCTTAGGCGCATCGTCGTAGGCGGCAGTCGGTGAGTGGGGAACGAGAGCGGTTGCAGCATCGGCAACAGCATCGTCAGCCACATCATCGGCTGTAGTGGTTATATCGGGCGACTCCGGCTGTTGAGGATTCTTCGGCTTGCGTCCGCGCTTGCCCTTTCCGGCAGTTTTCTCAGCAGGATTTTCGCTTGAATTGGCATCGGCAGGATTTTCAGCCTTCTTGTCGGCCTGTTGTTTCTTTGCTTTAGGCTTCGGGCCTCTCTTTTTCGGGGAATTTGCCTGGCTTTTAGCGCTGTCGATAGCTTGCTGGTCGAGAATTTGATACACGAGGTCGTCAAACGAATCGGATTCCTTCGTCTTTAGTCCCATCGACTCAGCAATAGCAGTCAGCTCGGGCTGTGTTTTCGAATTTAATTCGGTAATAGTGTACATAAAAAATGAATATGTAAGTTTCTAAGTGCCGTGCGCCACATGACGAATGGGCGGCACAATCGCTTTTCTGTTGCAAAGTCGGACTCAGCAGTCACTGCCCACTTTGGCAGCCATTAAGTCGCTTGCATTGAAAATGTAACGAATTAATTGAATAAAAAATTGATTTGTAGAAAAACCTGGATTTTCTTAGTCGTGCAAAGCGGAGATGACCGCCTGCGAAAGTGCATCGGGCAACCGCATAGTTGCCGAATTGCTCGGCAAATATACAGCTTTTCTTGGAATCACGCAAAAAACGCAAAAAAAATTTGCGGAAAATTTTTCGGAACAGGTGGTGTGCGGCTGTCGCAAAGGGGTGAATAAAGCGATGGAAAGCTGATTAATGTGGGTGGCCGATGCAATAAAGCAGGGGTGCAGTGCGTTATAAGAGATAATGAGAATGTTGAAATATAGTAGGTTTTTGCTCTTGGCAGCGTGTGCGACACTCTGCCTGGTAGCTTTTGCTCAGGATAATGACAAAATTCTGAACCGCCCCTACGCCGACCTCAAGCGTCTGCACTTCGGCTTCTCGGTGGGATTCCACTTTCAGGATCTGAAGCTACAGAACAACGGATTTGTGACCGAGAACGGCGAGACGTGGTTTGCCGAAGTTCCGGCACACTCACCGGGCTTCTGCGTGAATGTGCTTGCCGACCTGCGCCTCTCGAAGTATTTCAATCTGCGCTTTTCGCCGGGAATGTATTTCGGCAACAAGAACGTACACTTTCGCGACGCAGCCAACGACGTGGTTGAGACGCAGAACGTGAAGAGCAACTACGTGGTTATGCCCCTTGACTTGAAATACTCGGCATTGCGCTACCGGAATATGCGACCCTACCTGACAGGAGGAGTGATGGGGGTGCTCGACGTGTCGAAGAAGCGCAGTGAGCAGATAGCACTGAATAATGGCGATGTGATGCTCTCGATAGGATTCGGGTGCGACTTCTATCTGCCATTTTTCAAATTCTGCCCTGAGGTGAAATTCTGCTTCGGGCTGAAGGACTTGCTGAAACGCGACCGTCCTGACTTGAGCGACGACCCGGAGATGCTGAAATACACCAACTCGCTCGGCAAAGTGACGAGCAACATGGTGGTGGTGACGTTCTACTTTGAGTGACGGGATTCATGCCGCTTCGATGACAGCGTACACACCCAGTGGGTGTAGACATCTTGAAATAATTGATTGGAAAAGAATGAGGACATTTCCCATACATATTGAGCCATTGAGAGCTGCGGTGCGTGCTGTGGCAGTGATGGTGTGCCTTTTGGCATCGCGAAATGCAGCCATAGCCCAGACCGATGCCCAACTCACACAATACTGGGCAATGCCCACCTACTACAGTCCCGGCTTTGTGGGCAACAGCGACTACATACGCATCACCGGAGCCAGCCGCATGCAGTGGGTGGGAATACCGAAAGCCCCGAGGGCATTCCTCGCCCTTGCCGACAGCCCCTTCAAGCTTTTCGGCAAGCGAGTGGGAGCCGGCGTGGTGGTGATGCAGGAGAGCGAAGGCCTCTATACCTCGCTCAATGCCGCACTACAGGCTGCGTGGAAGAAGCGCATCATGAAGGGCGAGCTGAGCGTAGGAGTGCAATTCGGACTTGTGAGCCAGTCGTTCAAAGGCTCTGACGCCTATATCCCCGACGATGACGACTATCATGAGGGCAACGACGACGGAATACCCCGCACCGACATCAACGGCACAGCCATCGACTTTGCCGCCGGTGTGGTGTACACGCACAAGCTGTTCTGGGTGTCGCTGTCGGCTACCCACCTTTCGGCACCCACCATCACAATGAAGGACAAGAGCCAGGAGGAGAAACAATATGAATTTGAAGTGCCACGCCTCTATTATTTTATGGCAGGTGGCAATATTCCGGTTAAAAATACGTTATTTGAAGTGCAGCCATCGATGATGCTGAAGACCGACGGGACGATGTGGACAGGCGAGGGCACTGCGCGCCTGCGCTACAACAAATTCATTTCGGGAGGCTTCGGCTACCGGTGGAAAGATGCCGTTTCGGTGATGATAGGAGCCGAATACAAGAACTTCTTCCTCGGCTACAGCTACGACTATCCGGTGTCGAAAGTGGCAAAAGCCAGTTCTGGCAGCCATGAGGTGTTTCTGCGCTACAACATAAAGCTCAATATGGGCGAAAAGAACAAGAACAAGCACAAGAGTATTCGTATAATGTAGATATATGAAAAAAGCGATAATTTATATTACCCTTGCCATGACAGTAGCGTCGTGCATGTCGCCTAAAGGCAGCATGAGCAGCGCCGGGGGCGAAGTTACCGGCGTTGGGGGCATAGTGTGGCAAGAGCCTACCCCTTACGGTATGGTGCTGATTGACCGCGGTTCGATGAAGGTCGGTCCGGCAGAGAACGACTCCACATGGGGCATAGAGGCCTCGGCACGCGGAGTGTCGGTGGATGCTTTCTGGATGGACGAAACGGAAATCACCAACTCGAAGTATAAGCAATTCCTCTACTGGGTGCGCGACTCCATCATTCGCGAGCGACTTGCCGACCCTGCCTACGGCGGAAACGAGGCTTTCAAGATTGAGGAGGACAAGGACGGCAATCCCATCACTCCGCGCCTCAACTGGAACAAGGCAATTCCATGGAAGAACCCGAGCGAGGACGAGGCAAGGGCGATAGAGAGCGTGTACCGCACCAACCCGATAACCGGAGTGCGCGAGCTTGATCCCGAACAGATGATTTACCGCTACGAGGTGTACAACATGACCGAGGCAGTGAAGCGCAAGCGCCGCCTCGACGCCACCCGCCGTGACTACAATACCGACCATGAGGTGAACACCGAGCTGCCAACCATCTCGAAGGACACCGCTTACGTGGACGATGAGGGTCGCATACGCCGCGAGACGGTGACGCGAGCACTCACCGGTGACTATGACTTCCTAAACACCTACATCGTGAACGTGTATCCCGACACAACGTGCTGGGTCAACGACTTTGAGAATGCCTACAATGAGAAATATGTGCGCATGTACTTCTCGCACGCCGGCTACAACGACTATCCCGTGGTGGGTGTAAGCTGGGAGCAAGCCAATGCCTTCTGCGCATGGCGCACCGAGTATCTGCGCCGCTCGCTGGGCAAGCAAGGCGTGTATGTGGAGCCTTACCGCCTCCCTACCGAGGCCGAGTGGGAATATGCCGCACGCGCAGGCAAGAACGAGAACAAATATCCCTGGAGCGGAGAGCTGCCCATGGAGGAGAAGGAGGGCTGCTTCTATGCCAACCTCAAGCCTATGGAGGGCAACTATGTGAAAGACGGCAACATCATCACATCGCGTGCCGGAAACTACTCGCCCAACGACTTCGGACTGTATGACATGGCAGGAAACGTGAGTGAATGGACCTCGACATCGTTCACTGAGAGCATCGACAAGATGACGAGCGACCTCAATCCCGAATACCGCTACAATGCCGCCAAGGAGGACCCCTACAAGATGACGCGCAAGATAGTGCGTGGCGGCTCGTGGAAAGATGCCGCCCACAATGTACGCAGCGACCTGCGCATGTGGGAGTACCAGAACGAGCAGCGTTCCTACATAGGCTTCCGCTGTGTTCGCTCATCGGTGGGCTTCTCGAAATCGAAGAAGAGGAAATAATGCCGGAAGCCGGTGCTCCAAAGCAATAGGCAGCCGCAAAACACAAGAACAGAAAAAACAAAACATACAAAACCAAATTGCACAAATCGAGAAATGGGCAAGATTAAAAGATACAAGAACGTGGTTGAGCGATTCCTTTCGGGAGAAAAAGGACAGCGTTTCTTCAATTTCGCTTACAGTATTGGTGCCGCAGTGGTAATCTGGGGTGCACTTTTCAAGATACTTCACCTTCCAGGCGGCAACACGCTGCTGTGCGTGGGAATGGGCACTGAGGTGCTTATGTTTATCCTCACAGCCTTCGACCGTCCGGCAAAGGAGTACAAGTGGGAAGAGGTGTTCCCGGTGCTTGCCACCAACGACCCTGAGGACCGCCCCGATTTCAATGGCGGAGGCGGTGGTATCATCATAGGCGGTGGAACCGGCGGAGGCAGCGGCGTGAAGATTGACGGTACGGCGGTCAGCGACCAGCAGGCACGCCACGCAGTGGGCATACCCGACGGAATCAACCTCACCGAGGAGGATTCGCGCAGTCTGAGCGAAAGCATAGCCAAGATGGCAGCCGCAAGCGACCAACTGTCGCGTATGGCAGAGCTTACTGATGCCACACAGCAATATTTGAGCCAGATGTCGGCAATATCGGAGCAGATGGAGCGCCGGCGCGCCACGACTGAGGCGCTCAACCAAGTGTCGGACGTGCTTCTCGGCAGCTACCGTGCCATTACCGACAACAGCGAGAACATCACGCGCAGCTCGACCGGATATGTGGAGCAGATGGACAGCCTCAACCGCAACATCAGCGGCTTGAATGCCATCTATGAGATTCAGCTCAAGAGCATTTCATCGCAGCTCGACAGCATCGACCGCGTGAACCGCGGACTGAAGGATATCCGCGACATGTA
>CAMFSS010000190.1 GCA_945983195.1 uncultured Prevotellaceae bacterium
CAATGATGCTCGCCGCGGTAAAGGCTCTTCAATGCGATGACGATTGGTATGCCGACGTCAATGCCACATATTCCCGCCGCCGCTTGATAGCCGAGCAAATCATGAATTGCCTTGGTTGCAAATTCGATTCAGCACAAAGCGGTCTCTTCCTTTGGGGGCGCATTCCCGACAGCGAAGATAGTTCAGAAGCCCTTGCCGACCGTATTCTCTATGGTGCATGTGTATTCATTACCCCCGGATTTATCTTTGGTTCAAATGGCGAGCGCTACATTCGCATATCACTCTGCGCCACTGAGGAAAGAATGACTGAAGCATTGCATAGAATTAAAGATTACATCAAGCATAAATAAAAATATTTCAGACTAATAATTAATTTATCATATCATTATGGAAGATTTACAACCTATCATCTTACCCGGTGTAAGCACCCAGAAACCGATGATTATTGCCGGTCCGTGCAGTGCTGAGACCGAAGAGCAAGTACTCACCACAGCTCGCGAACTTGCTGCAAATGGAATAAAAATATTCCGTGCCGGAATTTGGAAACCACGCACCAAGCCGGGTGGCTTTGAGGGAATTGGCGTTGAAGGGCTTGAATGGCTGAAAAAGGTCAAAACCGAGACCGGAATGTATGTGGCTACTGAAGTTGCCACTAAAGCTCATGTCGAAGCGGCAGTAGCAGCCGGAGTGGATATTCTCTGGATTGGAGCACGCACATCAGCCAACCCTTTTGCCATGCAGGAAATTGCCGATGCACTTGTTGGCATTGATGCTATTGTACTTGTGAAAAATCCGGTCAACCCCGACCTTGAATTGTGGATAGGTGCAATGCAGCGCATATACAATGCCGGAATTCGCCGTCTTGGTGCAATTCACCGCGGTTTCAGCTCATACGGCAAGCATCTTTACCGCAACCTTCCTCAATGGCATATTCCTATGGAACTGGGACGTCGTATACCGAATTTACCCATTTTCTGCGACCCGTCGCACATTGGCGGTAAACGCGAACTGGTGGCTCCTCTTGCACAGCAAGCCGTCGACATGGGATTTGAAGGACTTATTATAGAATCTCACTGCGACCCCGATTGTGCTTGGAGCGACAAGAGCCAGCAGGTTACACCCGATGTACTCAACTATATTCTTAATATGCTCGTTCATCGCGATACCAAGCAGACAACCGAGAATCTCACTCTTCTGCGCCAACAAATCGACCAAGTCGATAATGAACTCCTTGAGGTGCTCAGCAAGCGTATGCGCATTTCGCGTGAAATTGGACAGTACAAAAAAGAGCACGGCATGCAGATTGTTCAAATCGGTCGCTACGACGACATCATCAAGTCGCGCATGAAACTTGCCGAGGAGATGGGTATAAGTCCCGATTTTATGAAGGACGTTCTTGTTTCGATTCACGACGAGTCGGTTCGTCAGCAAGTTGAAGTATTCAACGACCGTACAAAATAAATGTATCACTACTTAGAGTGGGGCAATACATCTGCCCCACTCCTTCAATAACTATAACAAGATGCGAATTTTAATTCTTGGCGCAGGAAAGATGGGCTCCTTTTTCAGCGATGTTCTCAGCTTCGAGCATGAAGTTGCGGTTTTCGATGTCGACAAGGAGCGTTTGCGTTTCACCTTCAATGCCTTGCGCTTTACCACCTACGAAGAAATTGCTGATTTTAACCCAGAATTGCTCATCAATGCTGCTACTGTAAAGTACACCATTGAGGCTTTCAATAAGGTAATGCCTTACCTGTCACCTACATGCATTCTTTCCGACATTGCATCTGTCAAAACGGGATTGCCCGAATTTTACAAGGATTGCGGGCATCCGTTTGTAAGCACACACCCGATGTTTGGACCCACATTTGCCTCTCTTAGCAATCTATCAAGTGAAAATGCAATCATAATCAGTGAGAGCGACCATCTTGGAAAGGTTTTCTTCCGTGACCTCTACAACAGCCTGCACCTGAATGTATGTGAATACACATTCGAACAGCACGATGAAACCATTGCATTCTCGCTTTCCATTCCGTTTGCAAGCACTCTGGTGTTTGGCAGTGTGATGAAGCACCAAGATGCACCGGGCACCACATTCAAGCGGCACATGGCTATTGCGCGTGGTCTGATGTCGGAAGACGATTATTTGCTGCAAGAGATTCTTTTCAATCCCCATACGCCCGAACAGCTCGACAAAATTATTGGGCGGCTTACCATGCTTCGCGAAATCGTGGCAACTCGCAATGCGGCTGAAATGAAATCATTCCTCGATGAAGTCCGCACAAATCTGAAGTAGACTCCCGGACTTTACACAGCTTTACAATATATACCCACCAATATCAGCTAAAAGAAAGTGGCTCATATTGGTGGGTATATTATTTCGTGATTGTTAATCTTTCGTCAGAAACGCACACCGAGCGACACAACGACGCGGTTGTTGCGGAATGTCAGTTTCGATGTAGGCGATTCCACATACGCATTTGCAGGATAGCTCAAATAAGGTGAGAACACATGATATTCTGCATCTTTCTGCTTGTGAACGTAAGCCAAATCTGCATAGAAGTTCTTGTAGCGGTAGCCAAGTCCACAAGTGATATACTGAGTGGATTTCTCTAAGATATATGCAGGAGTGGTCGACACTGTGAAAATTTCAGTATGCCCCTTCATGGCCTTATCATTGACGGGCGACGATTCATAGCTGTATCCTGCTCGTATGCTGACGTGGGGTGAAACCCTGTATTCACCTCCTATTCTGATAATGTCAACACCCTTATAGTAGTCTTTGATTTGATCTTTCATTTGTCGGTCATACATCGCGTTGTCACCGACATATTCAATTCCGCCAAACTCACGTCGCTCATAGTCGGCACTGATCAACCCTGACTTGCCTATTACCACGGCTGCACTGGCTATATATTTCCACGGAGTGCGAATCTTATACCACCATTCATCGAGATATCCCTGATTTGTTTTGTCAAGAAATTCAAAACTGGCTGCATCTGACTGCATCGGATTATACGCACAACTTGAATATGTGATGCTCTCATCTTTCAGCGAATAGTAAGTAGGCGTGTGGAATGCAATACCAAGCCTCAATTCATTGATGGGTTTCACAATCACGCCAAGCTTGAAATTGTATCCGCTTCCGAAAGTATGAAGGTCATTCGTCAATCCGTATGAAGCATTGCCGTCGATAGTTCCACCCTGCTCTACCAGCTCACCATCAATCTCCTTGAAATGTGCAATGCGACCGTTGTTCACATTTTCACCGTAATAAGTAGTCGATTTGTAGTCGAGATTTGTAATGCCGAATCCCATTCCCCAATACACTACATTAGCAAGGTTACCGCCAAAATTGATATTGAATTGGTCTACGCCACCGGTTTCATGCACCTCATATTCGCTGCTTATGGTAGAGTTCATTCCACTCAATCCACTGAAAGAACCATCGGTATTCGGATTTATCAGTGCTGAATTGTAGGCGAGAATCGACATCCACGGAGCATTTGAGTCAATGTAAGGATCCCATTTGCCGGGATTGAAATTGGTAAGGTCATCAGCCATATAGCAGTCAACATTAGAGTAGGTTGCAAAATAGTCAGTAAGTGATGAACGCTGATTTGAGATACTGCCATAATAATGCCTATTAAACGAAACAGGTCTTGAATAGCTGACTCCAAAATTAAGATTTGGCATCACATCACTATCAATCTGGTATGCTCCTACATATCCAAATGTGTTGCAAGTCACCTTGAATTGGTTAAGCGACATGTTATTGCCATCTTTCACCGATTGCGCATCAAAGTCAACTGAAATTCCCACGTCACTGCTTCTGTACACACCGATACCGCCGGGATTTTGGTCAAGGACTGTAAGGTCACCGCCAAGTGCACCAAATGCACCACCCATCGACATGAAGCGTGCTGTTCCTCGCAAATCCGTTTGCGACATCTTAAGTATATCCGGTGCTGCCTGTCCCATTGCAACCAATGGCAACGCAGTCAACAGTGCCGAAAGTATGTTTTTTCTAAATGAACTTGTCATAATCTGATTATTGTAATTTCTAATGTATATGTCAATAATAATTTTCTGTCACATTATGCGCCTAACGCGTATAAACGGCGATGACAGCATCCGCCACCGCTTGATGAACCTGAACTGCGGCTTCCGCTAAAACTGACCGAGCTGCGGCTTCCACTGTAGCTGTTGTTGCTATTGTAGTTATTGTAGGTGCTGCGCGACGAATTGGTAGTAGAGCGTTGTATGTTGCTATTACTGCTCGATGACGAACTTGGGCGGCGATAAACTCCGCCATTGCTGCTGCTCGAATTGCGCGATGAGCTGTTAGTGTTGCTACGCAGTGTTCCTCCACGTCCTGTAGTCTGAGATGGTCGCACAGTGCCCGACGATGAAGGCTTCGTTGAAACGATATTTCCAATGCGTGAACCTCCACTGTTTGTTCGGCTCGAACCACGATAAAAGTTCGATGTTCCCACTCCTGTCGGTCTGCGTCCATTGCCGTTACTGCGGTAGCGTGTCGGATTATGTGCTAAGTTTCCTCCATGACCGTAGTGCGGAATGTAGCCATATCCCCAGTATGAATGATATGGATGCCAGTAGCCATAATGATGGTGATGGTATGGATAATGCCAACTGTAATATCCACAGCCATAATATAATGGATCGTATAATGAGAAATAGAATGGATCATACCCCCAACCCACATAGTCGTATGGTCGCCATGGGTCATAGTAGCTCCACGACGGTGTGTAGTAAAATGAACTTACACTCCATGGAGTGTATGATGTAGTTCCCACAACGAGATTTACGCTCGGTCGGGTATAGACATAAAGCTCGGCAACGTCGGGATCGGTCGATTCTATAATTACAGTGGGGTTGTGGAATCGCTTTATGCGTTCAGTGTACTGGAATGAATCTTCGTCGGTGTACGTAGAATCATTTCCGTTGCTGATACTTTCGCTTGATGAA
>CAMFSS010000191.1 GCA_945983195.1 uncultured Prevotellaceae bacterium
GCCTTGTTTGGCTGCACTGGCATATTCATGAGGCTCGACACCATTCGGCTGGTGTTGTAGATTTTGGGAGTATTGATGTTGGTGACGATTCCAAGCTCCTTGTGGCTCTTGAAAATCATTGCCACCTCCTCAAGCGAGGTGTTGCCGGCACGCTCGCCGATTCCGTTGATTGTGACTTCGGCTTGGCGTGCACCATTGATGATGCCCTGCACGGTGTTGGCAGTAGCCATTCCCAGGTCGTTGTGGCAGTGTGTGGCGATGGTGACGCGGTCGATTCCGTCGACATGGTCGACGAGATACTTAATTTTCGCACCAAATTCAGCCGGGAGGCAATAGCCTGTGGTGTCGGGAATGTTAATTACCGTTGCACCTGCCTTGATTACCGCCTCGACAACGCGGGCAAGATACTCATTCTCGGTGCGTCCGGCATCTTCGGCATAGAATTGCACATCTTCCACGAAACGCTTGGCGTAGGCCACAGCAGCCACAGCACGCTCAAGAATCTCCTCGCGGTTGCTGTTGAATTTATATCGTATGTGGTAGTCGCTTGTGCCGATACCAGTGTGGATTCGTCCGCGTTTGGCATATTTCAGAGCCTCGGCTGCCACTTCAATGTCCTTCTCCACGGCACGGGTTAGGGCGCAAATGGTAGGCCATGTGACTGCCTTTGAGATTTCCACTACCGAATTGAAATCACCGGGGCTTGATATGGGGAATCCCGCCTCAATCACGTCGACACCGAGAGCCTCAAGTGCTCGTGCTACCTGGATTTTCTCAACGGTGTTGAGCTGGCAACCGGGCAACTGATCTCACTCTAGCTGCCTGGTCTCCTAGTAAAATAGTAAGTTGTTATCACTCATAGTGTTATATGTATATCCTTGATTTAATTTATGCTTTACTTATGTTCCGTTTTATGCCCGTTGTTCGGGAAATTTTGGTTGATTTTGCCAGGCGGCTGCACATTGCAACTGTCGCGACCCCGATTTATGGCATTGCTGCTAAAAAATTAGCCTTTCTCATGCAGTGTGAAGAAAGGCTTTAATATTGTTACGGCAAAGGTAATGCAATTATTCGAGATAAGCAACAAAATGATATGAAATTTGCGCTATAAGTGATAAATTATAGTATTGTATGGCGATTTTGCTTATAATCTTCTCGTGGTCATGTCTGTTTCCTTGCATATTTTCCGTTTCTGAAACTCCATATCGGGTTGAAATATTAATTGATTAAGCGGGTGGGGGAGTTTTTAGAAGTTGACACCGATTTTCACCGACATGGCACTGAGGCTGTGGGTGAAGCGTGGAAAGCCGAGGGAGTTGTCGGGCTTCAGCTCATTGTAGGAGTAGGAGAGAATGATGTGTGAGTGCACGGTTGCCGAAGTGTAGAGGTTGAAGCCAAGTCCGGCAGAGAGGAAAAGCCCGTTTGACTTGGCAGCGGTGTTGAGCGTGTTGAAGGAATAGCCTGAGCGAATGTCGGCAAAGCACAGCGTGACTGATGATGAGAAATTGGTGCGCAGCATGACGTACACAGGCATCATAGTGTGGATGTTGCCGAGGGAGTTGCGAAGGTCGACACCGATGCCGAGGGTGCGTAGAATTGCATTCTTGTAGCCGAAATAGGCTGAAATGTCGATCGACGACAGGTCGTTGCCCGACAGGTCGATTGAAGAGCCTGCATCGACACCCCAAGCAAAATGCTTCATGAATGACGACTGCGTGGATTGCGTAGCGGCAGGCTTTGCCGCGTGGCACGCAATGGCTGTGACGAGAGTTATGATTAGAGTGATTATGTGTTTCATTGCTGTGTGTGCTGTGTAAATTTTGAAATTTTGCTGCTAAAGTACAACAAAATGGTGTAACTTCATAATTTTGATGCACAAAAAAACGGCCGCCCCGGATAAAGGGTGACCGTAGTGTAATTCTTTTTAATCCACGAAGTTTTTTAGCGGGAATCAATCGCCGAGATACGACTTTAGGAGGCGGCTCTTCTGTCCTTTAAGACGGCGGATAGCTTTCTCCTTGATTTGGCGCACACGCTCGCGTGTGAGGTCGAATTTCGCGCCAATCTCTTCGAGAGTAATCTCTTGGCAACCAATGCCGAAGAACATCTTCAGGATGTCGCGCTCACGCTCGTGAAGCTGGTTGAGTGCGCGGTCAACCTCCTTTGAGAGTGACTCCTGATTGAGCGATGAATCGGCCATTGGAGAGTCGTCGTTGGTGAGCACGTCGAGCAGACTGTTGTCTTCACCTTCCACGAATGGGGCATCTACAGAGATATGGCGGCCTGAAACCTTGAGTGTGTCGGAAATTTTGTCGACAGGAATGTCAAGCTGCGGTGCAAGTTCCTCGGGCGAGGGTCGGCGTTCATTCTCCTGCTCAAACTTGGAGAGGGCTTTGCTGATTTTGTTGAGCGAGCCTACCTGGTTGAGCGGCAGACGCACGATGCGCGACTGCTCGGCGAGAGCTTGCAGGATAGATTGACGAATCCACCACACTGCGTAGGAGATGAACTTGAAACCGCGAGTTTCATCGAATTTCTGGGCAGCCTTAATCAAGCCAAGATTTCCTTCATTGATTAAGTCGGGCAGACTCAATCCCTGATTCTGATATTGTTTAGCCACAGAAACAACGAAACGCAGATTAGCACGTGTCAATTTCTCGAGTGCAGCATGGTCACCTTTCTTGATTTTTTGAGCCAGTTCCACTTCTTCTTCCACAGATATCAGATCTTCACGACCTATCTCTTGCAGATACTTGTCGAGTGATGCGCTCTCACGATTGGTGATTGATTTTGTAATCTTTAATTGTCTCATCGTTGACTTAACTGAATTTAAGTGTGCAAAGATACGAATTTTTTCCCAAAACTCACTTTTTATAACGCGTAAATTGGCTGAAAGTTGTGCGAAATTATGTTATTTTTATGCGTAAATAGTTGAAGCGTGTTAATTATGCGCTGTCTTACTGAATGTGGAAGTGAAAATGCAAGGCTTTTCGGCGACGGCAAGGTGGTGCTGGCGCAATGTTGTGCCTGCAAAAAATAGAGGCACAAAAAATGAGGCTGTGCAAACAGCCTCATTGCTATCGCGGGATAATTAGACTCTGATTATTTCGACTGAAGCACGTAGGTGGTGAGTGGCTTCACGGTGCCGGTGAGAATGCCTTTCTTCACAGTGAACTGTGTGCCGTAGACCACGTCGCGGTACTTGCCGTTCTTCAGGGTGGTGGCGACGCTTATCGGGAGTTCGTCGGCTGACAGATTGACGACTGCTGCGCCACGATTGCCACGGCTCACTACGGCAACCTTGTCGTCGGTGGAGTAGGCTACCGATTCAGCCTGTCCGTGCATTGCACGGCGGAACTTGTTGGCGGCTACCACTTCGGGGTTCTTGAAGTTGTCGTTACCGCGCAGACCCACAATGTTGTTTCCCCACACGTTGTCGCGTGTGCTGCCGTCGGGACGGTTGTAGAATAGCGGAGTTCCAAACTGACGTGCAGTGATGAACACCCAAGCCACCTTAATCTGGTCGTCGCTCAGACCTGCCGATTCATGGGCATTGCAATAGGTGTCGTGCGACTCAACCCAAGTGACAAGTTCAGCCGGATTTGCCGGGTGGCACCAGTCGCCGATGTTGTCGGCATGCCATGCGCTCTTTTCAAGAGCTTTGCGTACCACATGGCCGTAGGAGCTGGCTGTGAGCTTCATGTACTCGGCATATTCAGCTTCTTTTACGTTGCGGTCTTGCAGCACTTCGCCATAGATGAACAGGCTGTCGGCAGGAAGCGACATGCGCAATCCCTTCACAGCCTTGCGTCCAAGGGCAACGTCCCAAAAGTCGTTCTGCTTCGATTTCGGGTCGAGCGGGTCGCTGGGCAGACCGATGTGCTTGGCTGTGTCGTAGCGGAATCCGCGTGCACCGCAAGCGAGCAAGTCGTTGACGTAGGTCATATAGTAGTATTGGAAGTCGGGATTTTCGGTGTTCACATCAGGTAGTCCGCCCATCTGACCGGTGGTGCATTGCAGGCGGTCGTTGTAATCGCGAATCTCATCGAAGCCATTGGCGTGATAGAGGTTTTCATGTCCGCCGACAGCGGCATCGAGAGCGTCGCTTACGCGGGTATCGTCGATTGAAGTGTGGTTAGGGAGCACATCGACAATCACATCAACGCCATATTTGCGAGCTTCGTCGCACATAGCCTTGAAGTCGTTGCGTGTGCCGAGCTGGTAGTTTCCGATTTTCCAGTCGGTGGGCTGATAGTGGTAGTACCAGCGACCGTGACCGTAGATTTGATTGCCGCCACCCTTGTCGCCTTTGGTCTGTGTGACGCACTCTTGTGCGGGCGAAGTCTGTACATAGCGGTATCCTGCCTCGGCAATATCCTTCATGTTATTCTTGATGGTGTTGAACGACCAGCACCAGGCGTGTAGAATCACGTCGTCGCAAGTGGTGACAGGTGCCGATTGCCTGGCTTTTCCGGCAGCAGAAGCCGTGATGCCAAAAGAAAGAGCCACGGCTGATAGCAAAAGATGTTTCATCATAAGTTATTTTTATATATTAATGTATTAGAAAAAACTATGCAAAGGTAGTGAAAGCCTCAAACTCGCGCCGCTCGGCAAAAGTCATCTTGGTCTTTCGCTGCTCGGCACGCTGCTGCTTGCGCTCATTCTGCACGGCAGTTTTTTCGCCCGAATCGTGCTGCTTGCGCTCCTGCTGCTCGGCGCGTTCCTTTTCGGCGCGCCACAGACGGTAGTCGGAATATCCGCCGGGAAAGTCCTTCACCGTGCCGTCGCCTTCGAAAGCGAATATGTGGTCGACAATGCGGTCGATGAAGAATCGGTCGTGCGAAATCACGATAACGCAACCTTTGAAGCTGTCGAGATAGTCCTCAAGCACCTCGAGTGTGCGTATGTCGAGATCGTTGGTAGGCTCGTCGAGAATTAGGAAGTTTGGCTTGCGCATAAGCAC
>CAMFSS010000192.1 GCA_945983195.1 uncultured Prevotellaceae bacterium
TTGTTGAATTTTTATAGATTTGTGATTTGGATGTATGTATTTTTTAGTATAATCTTCATCAGCGGCTTGTCGAGCAGAGGGAACACCTTGTTCTTTATGATTTTCTCTATGATTAGCGGCACGGTGATTATCAGCTTGGGGTGAACGGTGGCGAAAGCGTCCATAATCACCTTTGGCGATGGAACTCGGGTGAGGAAATAAATGTGGCAACCCTTGGTGAAAGTGTGGATTAGCTCAATGCAGAGTCCATACATGTGGGCAAGTGGCAACATACACACGACACCGTCGCCCGGATGGAGGAATGTGAGGTGCTCAATACCGAACTGAATATTCGACTCAATTGCGCGGTAAGGAATCATAACGCCCTTGGAAAATCCCATAGATCCCGATGTATAGTTGATTATTGCGAGAGAGTCGCGGTCGGGAGTGGCATATTTCACATCGGCAGGCGTGAATCGCTCGGGATATTTTTTGCCAAAAAGCTCATTCAAGTGCTTGCGTGCATTGTCGAGCTTTTTGTCGTTTGACAACAATATGGAATAATCGCTGATATGGAGCACTCCTATGAGTTTTTCGAAGTGTGACGAATCGAGATTCTCCCAAATAGTCTGGTCGACGAAGATACGACGTGCGGCGCAGTGGTTGACGAGATGGTGAATGTTGTCGGGCTTGAACTCGAGCAGGATTGGCACAGGTATAGCTCCGAAAGTGAGGGCACCAAACATTGCCACTGCCCATTGCGATGAGTTTCGGCCACAGAGGGCAACTTTGTCGCCCGGCTTAATGCCGGTTTCCTCAAAGAGGATATGCAGCTTTGCTATTTTCCGGGCTATGTCCTTGTATTGGTAACTAACGCCCTTGAAGTCGGTCAGGGCAAGCTCTTCCCAATTCTGTCGAATTGAGTTTTCGATATATTGATTGATGTGTAGTCCCATTTTGTTCGTTCTATGTTGTTGCAAATTTACGACAAAATAATCAACAAATAGTGCATAAATGCATAAATATTTGCTGCCAATCGGTGATATAAGATAATTTAACAGCAAAATATGGCAAAAAGAGGAACTTTGTGCCTTAGAATTTGCGCGACGGGCGTGCCGTTGCTACTTTTCGTCGAAGGGGTAGCGGCGCTTTGGATTGCGCGGAAACCAGCCTTTGCGTACACGTTCCTGCTGCTCGAATACTTCGAGAATTGACCATAAGCATGAGAAGCCTGTAACACCGAGGAGTGCCGACCAGAGCACGCTTTCAACGAATACCGAAAGTGCAATAAATGCAATTCCGAGCACAAGAAACACCCACCAGCAGCGCGTGCCGAAGTAGTATTCGCCCTTGATTACAATGGGGTGAAACAGTCCGATTATCAAAAAAGTGCTGAGCCCGATTACGAGTCCCAGAAGGTTGTTGTCGCTAAGAAATTCCATAAGCATGAGAGGTTATTTGATGGTGGTGGCGATAGTGGGAATAAACTGAATGCCCAGAACTGCGGCAATACGAAGGAAACTGGAGAGCTGGATATCTGCTCTACCACGTTCAACACGTGCTATGTAGGTTTGCTCACGTCCAATCTTGTTGGCAACTTCACGCTGTGTTAGTTTTAGCTCGCGACGGCGGTCGCGAAGCAATGTGCCATAATACCAGGCTATCGCTTTTGCATTAAACTCTTCTCTTTCCGGAGAACCTTCAAGACCATATTTTTCGTCCAATAATTGATTGGTAGTTGGCAATTTTGCCAATTTAGTTTCATCTAACTGTATCATTTTTGGAGCTTGTTTAAGATTTTCACTGCTATATCAATTTGTTTCGTATAATCTTTCGATGATTTCTTTAGGAAACCATTGAGAAGAATTATACGAGTGGCTTCGATAATATTACTATGGTCGATTGCAAACAGGATCGTTCGGTATTCGTTTGACCCGATTGAGACCCTCATTTCATATAGGTCGGTGTTTTCAAGATGCTTAACGAATTTTGTGGATATGTTATATACGCTTTGCACAACCTTGAAAACATACTCAAATTTATCTTTAGCTCTTTGAGGTAACGACAAATAAAAAGAGTCAAATTCAGGTGTCCTGAAAATGATTCGTATATTTTGTAACTGTTCTACATTCGAATCCATGGCGCAAAGATAACTAATTAGTTCTAAAATGGCAAGGGATTTTTATAGAAAAATGCAACGAGAGTGACATTTCTTGTGTGATTGTAGAAAGTCACTGCGGTTCTGCTATGTTGTGCAGAACCGCAGTGCGGTGGGGTTATTTGCGGCCCTGGAGGTCGTCGTTCTCGATGGTTTTGGCGGTCTTCTTCACTTGGGCTTTGAGTGAGCCGAAGCGGTAGGAGATGTATTCGTAGAAGTTGCGTGTCGGCTGCCAGCTCTTGGAGGATCCGAGCAGGTCGAGATTGGCGGTCCGCGCTTCATGTACGTCGTATTTACCCGAGAATGGGCAGTAGGCTTGCAGCCGGACGGTGAGGCGGTCTTCCTTAAGGAACGAACGCTGGAGCGAAAATCCATAGAAGTAGCGGGCAGGATAGCGGGTGTAAACATCGCTGAAGCCCCAATCCATGCGGTTGAAACTGGCTGTGAAACGCAGCTTCCAGGGAAGTTGTTGCGAGATGTAACCGTACACGTCGAAACACCACTTGTCGTTTGTGAGATTGAGCTGATCGTTGCGATAACGCACATTTCCAAGATCGGCATTAATCATGAGCTGAGTTTTCGGGGTGATTGTCCACTGTGCGTAGGCGTGCAGCGATGAGCGGCGGAATTTTCCCACGTTGCCGTAGGTGTAATACACCATATTGTCCTTTGTGGTTATAACCGACTGAATCAGTCCGTTGGAGAAACGGTGATTGAGCGCGACGTTGAGCACCAGCTTGGGAAGCATGAGCGTGTAGTCGAGATTGATGGAGTGGCTGCGTGCGCTCTTCAAGTTGGGATTCCCTTGCCTTACATTATAGGTGTCGCCGATAACGGCGGGGTTCAGGTAGCTGATACCCGGGCGTGAGATGCGCGAGGCATAGTTGAGCTTCAGTGTGTTGGCATCGTTGAACTTGTAGCTTGCGCTGATTGTGGGCACCACATCGTGGAGAGTGCTGTGGAACGATGGCTGCGAGCCGTCGGGGTAGGAGGCTCCCATTCGGGCAAACTCATAGCGCAATCCGGCACGTGCACCCCAGCGAGTGCTGTTGTAGGAATATTCACTATATAGCGCACCCACGTGGGTGGTGTGGTGGAAGTCGGTGGTGTCGTTTAGCGCGGTTTGGTCGTAGGTCTGATACGTCTTGCTGTTGTTGATACGCAAGATGTATTTGGCTCCCGTTTCCAGCTTGTGGCCACGGGCGAATGGGCGGGTACATTCGAACTGGAAAGTGTGTTCGTAGAATTTCAGTCGGTCGTCGGCGAGCTTGTTGTTGTAGCCAATGGGGAAGTCGCCGGTGACATCGTCGTAGTCGGTCTGCCACTTCTGCGTCTGGTTTGTAGTGGAGAGCAGGTAGGAGAAAGTGAGAGCCTCGTCCTTGCGGTGTGTGAGGTGCTGGTAGTCGAGCTTGCCATTGAAGTCGAAGTAGCTGTACTGGGGAGAGTAGTAGTGTATTGAATAGTCGTAGATATGTTGGTTGGAGCCTTGGGACGCCATGTGAGTGTTGGCATAGGTGTTTACATTGAAGTTGTAGTAGTAACCGCCGAAAGAGAGCGTGACGAGGTTGAGTGTGTCGATGTCGAGGCTCGACTCGAGGTTGCCATAGTGCACATAGCCGTGGTTGTGAGAAGAAGTGTTCTCAAAAATCTCATTGTTGCTGTCCTTGAAGCAGCGGTAGGTTTCGCTGTGGCCACCGGCGTTGCCCGGAGCCATGTAGTTGTAGCCATAGTTGAGAGTGGTGGTGAGTTTTCCGGTCTGAGTTGTGAGGTAGGTGAAGGCATTCGTTGAGCCATTCTGGTTGACGGCACCGCCGATGCTTCCGAGCACGCCACTCATGGAAGTGTTGTCCATGGTGATGATGTTGAGGATTCCGCTCACGCCTTCGGCATCATATTTTGCTCCAGGCTCAGTGATTACTTCAATGCGCTTAATCATCGAAGCTGGTATTGACTTCAGCACCTCTTTCGGGTTGCGCGACCAACTGCTGTTGGGGCGACCGTTCTTGAAGATTTTGAAGTCGGAGCTGCCATCAACCTTAATGTTTTCTTCTCCATCGACGGTGACGCGCGGCACCTTCTTGAGCATTTCGAAGATGGTGTTGGTCTTTGAGTCTTCATCGGCTTGGATATCATAGCTGATGCGGTCGATTTCAGTCTTTACGAGCGGACGCTGAGCCACCACATGCACTTCGCCGAGTGTGGTGCTTGCATCGCTGATGGTGAGCGTGCCAAGATTGGCAATGGGATTGCTCTTTGTTACCTCGAAGTCGCGCTTTAGCGGTGATTTCCCAACGGAAGATATATTGATGCAGTATTTGCCAGCTTGTGGAAGCGACTGGGAGAAACTGCCATCTTCGGCAGTAGTGCCGAGGCGTACGGCTTTGGTGGTGTCAGGGAGATTGTAGATGCGGATTGTTGCGTATGCCTCACCGGTTCCGGTTGAATCGGCAACAATGCCTTTCACAGCAAACTGCGCCATTGCTTGCATAGCGCAGGTGCATAAAATACAGCTAATAATGAAAAAACGGTTCATTGTCTATAAAAAATCAAGATACAAAAAGATGATGTTAAAAATACATTTCTGACAATTAGACGAACAATAAGCCGGGATTGTTACAGAACAATTGATATTTAACAATATTTTAACGCTTTCGCATAATATGCAGAAAATATGCAAAATGTGAAAATATGCAGAAAATTATTGCGCTATTTCCGTTGCAAAGGTACATAATAATGCTGTGATAACGCGATTTTTGGCTGAATTATCATATTTATGTTAA
>CAMFSS010000193.1 GCA_945983195.1 uncultured Prevotellaceae bacterium
TTCCTATACGTTATGGCGGCATTCTCCATTATTCTACCGTTCTTCATAGGTTATCTGCTAAACGTATCACTTTCATTCACCAATTAACAGCGCATAAGCCGCTAATCGTCTTATTATTATGGCATCAAACAATATCAACATAAAGAACCGTCGTGCAACTTTCGACTACGAAATAAGCGACACATTCACTGCCGGTATCGTACTGACCGGCACCGAAATCAAATCAATACGCCTCGGCAAAGCCGGACTGACCGACACATTCTGCTTCATCAACAATGGTGAAGTGTGGGTTAAAAATATGTACATTGCCGAATATGAATTCGGTTCCTACAACAACCATGCTGCACGCCGCGACCGCAAGCTGCTACTTAACAAGAAAGAGATTAACACCCTGCTAAAGTTCAGCCAGCAAAGCGGATTCACGGTAGTTCCTCTGCGTGTCTTTATCAACGACCGCGGACTGGCAAAAATGGTGATTGGAATAGGTCGAGGAAAGAAAACATTCGACAAGCGACAGTCAATCAAGGAACGGGAGGACAAGCGCATCATGGACCGAATGATGAAGAAATAGCCCACAGCGATTGCTCACACCTGCACCCGATTACACAAAATCACCACCATACTGCCATCGGCAGTAGTAGTTCCAATAAGATACTTGTCACCACCGTCTGATAGCTTCAGGCGGTTTTTTAGTTGCTCAGCCGTAAGTTTGAAATTACGCACACTCACATTCATCTTCTTAACACCTTTCAACGCAGACTTGATTGACTTTTCCTTAAATGGCAATACGCACTCTAATTCATACACACGTCCGGGGAATGATTTGCACAATTCATTGGCAGTAAAAAGATGAGAATGTGTGGCAATCTTCGACACTCCATATTTTTCTGATACCGCAGCAAATGCCCCTGCCTTCATTATCGAGGCATTTGGTTCATAGACATAACCGTCGATACTTTGGGCAAAGCTATCAACTGCAAGGCGCGAGGCAGAGTAGGGGAGGCTTAGCTCTTCAAATAGCTCATCGGCAGCAAAATTCACGCAATGGAGCACGACATCGCTTGCAGGCTCAACTCCTGCAAAATCCACCTTGAAAAACAGCTCTTTACACTCGTTCCTAAGTGACACAATCCACACATCGGTCACCCTGGGTACATCCCGAAGCACTTGTGTTACATCGAGCATCGGCGATGCTTTTACATATAATATTGGAGTAATCCTCGACAATGCCGACAGCAGTGACAAAATGTCGGGTTCGCAATCAGCAAGACCATACACGCGGCTCTGATTGCTTGCACGTCGTGCAGGGTCGACAAATACGGCATCAAACCGTCTACCAACACACTCACTGGTGATATAGTCGATGGAATTGCCTTGAACTACCTCTATGTTGCTACGCAATCTTGACATATTATAGCGACTAACCGCAGCTATCGTTTCATTCAGCTCAATTGAAACCACATGCTTGGCAACATTTGCAATGTAATAGTCATCGATGCATAATCCGGCAGTCATATCGAGTACACAATCTACTTCACCAACAATTGCAGCATGATATTTGGCAATAGTTTCACAAGTGGCTTGTTCTGTCGACAGCAACGAAGGAAAAAGGAATCTACCATCATCATAAATCTCAGGCAACTTCCGGCGTATTCTCTTGCGGCACTCTATCTGAGTGATTGCAAAATCCACATCAAATTCAGCCTGTGGACAGCGTTTCAGCCGAAGCTTGTTCACATCATCATCTATATGTTCGCGGATAAACCGAAACATTGCCTCATTGTCCTCTGATATTTGCATCTTGTTTTTTCTACGTTTTGCTTTGTAAAGGTACTACATTTTTCATATATTTGCAAAACAATGCTTAAACACTATACATACACACATAACTATGGCACGTCACAACACTTTGGGACAAATAGGAGAAGACTTGGCTGCTGAATACCTAATAAAGAACGGGTACATAGTGCGCGAGCGCAATTGGCACATCAACAAGCTTGAAATCGACATTGTAGCTGAAAAAGGCAACCGCATCATTATTGTGGAGGTGAAAACACGTGCACTCAACACGATAGTGAATCCTCTTGATGCCGTAACTCCAGCCAAAATCCGACACATAGTTAGTGCCGCTAATGCCTACATTCGATACAACAGTCTGCCACACGAAGTGCAATTCGACATTATTACCGTCGTAGGCGACAACCGGGAGAATGCACAAATCACACACATCAGTGATGCATTCCGTGCTCCACTGCGCACCTATCGTTGAAAGTCGATTAACCTGTATTCTGATGGCGTGCAACCTGCAACCTCGCGAAACTTGGCACTGAAATGCGCATAACTATTGAATCCCGACTGATATGCAATCTGAGTGACATTCTGCCATGTGGTTCTTAACAGATTGCAGGCATATTCTATACGCAACCGATCTGGTTCTTTCTGCTATAACTGGAGCTATAGCGACTGCTCATTGGGCTACTTCCGGACATAGTTCAATCGGCGGCTTTCATGGCAAATAACGAATTAAATCATATCAAATATCGAGGACGTTTTTATGCGTCCTCACATTTTTTACACAGAACAAATGATTTATAAATACTACTCTTAATGACGAATGATGATTTTTTGTTGACACAGAGCATAAATCAAACGCTACCTTTGCACTGTCAACGCTGATACTTTTTACCTCAGTACACCCATGAAAAGCCCTCACCAAAATGTTACATAATTAATATTATGTTAAGTAGTTGGCGCAGCAGAAGTATTGTACTACTCCGGCTGCTCGGGAACGAATGAGACAAAGCTATTGTCGGAATAGAATACCATAACATTTACGATGTGTTTGTTTCCATTTTTTTCTGAAGCACTGGCGGGTCGACCATTATTACGGGCAATTGTTTCAAGAGCACGAGATATAGGAGTAGAATCATTTTCAGATGTACCAATCTCTTTAGGAGCTTCTCGTTCAGAGAACAGAATACGCATTTCATCTTGCCGAGCGAGATTTGAATAATTCGATGAATTATCCGATTCTGTAACGTTTATGCGATTCTCAGGCAGTTTAGGATTATTACCATAATTTGTAGTGTTTTGATCATTAATCATCGGTTCTTCACCGAACATCAGCCACATGATGGATAATTCAGGATAGGCTGCGTGTATCTTTGATATAATCTCATCGCTGACCTTCTTATTACGTCCATTTAGAAGTTGAGATACAGTCGGACGAGGAATCTCGCACTTATCTGCAAACTGAGAATTGGCAATATTTCGAGAATCCAAGAAAAATTTTATTCTAGAAACTATATCCATAGCATTTACATATTTGAATTACACTTTGCAAATATACAATTTATTTTTCTAAACAGCAAATTTTGCGAGATGTATTTGTAAATTCCACCAATTTTCAGATTAAATTCATTGTGATTTACAGTTGTAAATACAGCATATCAAAATATTGAATTAATACTGTAATATATATATTGTATGTAATTTGTAATCAAGGTATTATACTGCATATATGAAGCATTTTGTTGCCTCCTGCCGCAAAACTCGAATTATATGTAGTATTGCTTTAGCTTTCTATCATAAAACACTGAATATAGCCTATTTATATTGATTATAAATATCTGTGAAAGCCCAATTTGGTGTAATTGTAAACAGTTTTACTTTCCTCATTATGTTTTCTAATCAGCTATTTTGGGATTGCTGAAGTTAAATAGATTGTATTTGCGTATTTGCATATTCAAAAGCCATATTCAATAAATAGAATTGCATGTGTTTCTAAAAGACAACAGTGTTTGATTTTCTAACAGTAATTTTACCATTTGTGTTAAATTTTAGCTCGTTTTGCGCTGAATTCGATGACAATTCGACATTTCCCCTACATTCATGCGACTTTAATCAAATTTCAAATTCTCACGCAGTTGGACAACATTGCCAATGCGAGTTAGCACACTGATTTATCGGCATTTATCTACAATAATAGCCACTTTATCGCCCCTCCCCTATCCAGCACCAAAAAAAATCGTTGTACACTGACACAAAAAAACGCACTTTGTGCCGGGCATGATAGCGCCTCTGACACAAAGTGCGGTGATAAACAATAGTAAGGTCTCCCCTATCGTTTGTTCAGTTCATCTTTTAGGAATTTGCCTGTTATCGAATCGGGATTATTGGAAACTGACTCAGGCGTTCCGACAGCCATAACCCTACCCCCTCCTGCTCCACCCTCGGGCCCCATATCGATGATATAGACAGCACAGTTTATGACATCCGAGTTATGTTCTATGACAATCATGGTATTGCCCTTTTCCACGAGTCGATTTAGCACATCGAGAAGAACTTTAATATCTTCAAAGTGCAATCCGGTAGTTGGCTCATCGAGAATAAACATTGTGTTGCCTGTGCTTTTCCGAGCAAGCTCCGTGGCAAGCTTCACACGCTGGCTTTCACCTCCCGACAGCGTACTCGAAGGCTGACCAAGCTTAATATATCCAAGACCGACATCTTGCAGCACCTTTATCTTCTTGAGAATTGCAGGAATGGAATCAAAAAATTCCACAGCTTGATTTATCGTCATGTCAAGGATATCGGCTATCGACTTTCCTTTGAATCGCACTTCAAGGGTTTCACGATTATAACGCTTTCCCCCACACGTTTCACAAGGCACAAGTACATCGGGAAGGAAGTTCATCTCCACAGTGTTGTAACCATTGCCTTTGCAAGCCTCGCAACGTCCGCCTGCCACATTAAATGAGAATCGCCCCGGCTTGTAGCCGCGTATTTTAGCCTCAGGCAATCCTACAAAGAGGTTGCGTATGTCGGCAAACACACCAGTATAACTTGCAGGATTCGAGCAAGAAGAGCCTCCAAGCCAACCCAGCTAACCCGAGCCCGATAGTACTCCGTTTTG
>CAMFSS010000194.1 GCA_945983195.1 uncultured Prevotellaceae bacterium
TTGTGGGTCTGGGCAACCTGTGCCGCTCCCGGGCTGCCGAGGGAGTGATGCAGCGGATCGTAACCGAGCTTGGGCTTGAAAACCGCGTTGGGATTGACTCTGCCGGCACCTATGGCGGTCATGCAGGCGACTTGCCCGACCGGCGTATGCGCGTTCACGCCCGACAGCGTGGCTACGACCTGACCCACCGCAGCCGACGCGTCACGGGCGATGACCTGGAGCGGTTTGACCTCATCGTTGGTATGGACAGCAGCAACGTCTACGATCTCCGCTCTATGGCTGCCACCGTGGAAGAAACGGCGAAAATTGTGCCGATGGGTCGCTTCATTCGCCGCTTTCCGCACTACGACCACGTACCCGACCCCTATTATGAGGGGAGCGAGGGCTTTGAGCTGGTGCTCGACCTGCTTGAAGACTCCTGTGAGGCTCTGCTCGACTATATTCTTGCCGAGAAACTCTATTGAATCAAAACTAAACCAATCATTACATAATCCTCCAAACAATTATCACAACAAGAACTATGAACCGCAACCTACTACTATGCGCCGCACTCGCTTGTGCCGCAACGCTGTCGGCTCAGACTTCGCTCGCCGACGTCAACAAAGATAATTACACAAATTATCCCGACGGTAATTTTGTGTATCAGTTCAACAACGAGGTTAACCCCAAGGGTGCAACTCTTCGCTGCACTGTGCCCCACTCCCTCGCCCCCCCGCCCCTGCACGTGACTCTCGCCACACGCTCCACCCCTCCGCGACAGCCGGTGAACCTGGAGAGCAACACCCCCGTCGACGTATAGCCAGCCCAAGATTATCTCGAATCAAAGCTATTGAACAGCAACATTGCCGCCGTTTCTGAAGCCAAATTTGCAATTTCCCTCGACGTGAACCGCGATGCCGCCCCGAGCAACGAGGGCTACACCCTCACAGTGGGCAAGGAGGGCATAGAAATCGTAGGCTGCTCGCCCGATGGTGTAATGAACGGCGTGAAGACGCTCGTTGCCGCCATTGAGATTGGTGGAATGAAGCTGCCAAATGTCGCAATCAGCGACTATCCCGACTTCGGCTACCGCGGACTGATGCTCGACATTTCGCGAAACTACACATCGTTCGACGACATTAAGCGCACCATCGACCTTATGGCTGCCTACAAGCTCAATGTGTTTCACTTCCACTTTGCCGACCACGAGGCGCGGTGCCTTGCAATACCGGGAATGCCCGAGCTGACCGAGGTGGGTGCAGGGCGCGAGAACACCTACGATGAGAAGAATGCCGGTGGTATGGCCACTGTTTATGGCGGCTACGACCTGCGCAAGCACCTCAAGCGAACCGACCAGTTCATCACACGCGCCCAGTTTATCGAGCTGCTTAAGTATGCCCAGAAGCAGGGTGTGCGCGTAATTCCCGAAGTTGATGCTCCCGGACACTCACGCGCCGCTATCGTATCAATGATGGCACGCAGCAAGAAGTATATCGACACTGACCACAATGAGGCTCTGCGCTACAAGATGTGGGACGAGGGCGACACTTCAAAATTCTGCTCAGCCCAAGGCTATGGCGACAATGTGCTCAACATCGCCCTGCCCGGCACCTACCGCTTCATGGAGAAGGTATTCGATGAGATTCTTGCCATGTATCGCGAAGCAGGCGTGAAGCTCGAGGTGTTCCACTTCGGTGGCGACGAGGTGGCTCACGGTGCTCTTGAAGGCTCGCCCGAAGCACGCAAATTCATGGAGCAGAACGGCATGAAGACGATGCACGAGCTGTCGGAGTTTTTCGTCGACCGTATGTCAGCATACATCGCTATGCATGGCGTGAAAGCCGGAGCATGGCAGGAGGCTGCCCTAAAGCACAGCGACGACTTCAACCGCCGCGTGGCTCCGCGATTCGGACTGGTGAATGCATGGAGCACCAACGGCAGTTCCGACTATGTGCCTTACACTCTCGCCAATGCCGGCTACCCGGTGGTGATGAGCAATGTGCGCAACTTCTACCTCGATATGGCCTACACTCCGCACCAAGATGAGCAGGGATTGCGCTGGGGTGGCTGGTGCAACGAGTTCACCGCATGGAGTGCCTTGCCCTACAATACCTACCGCTCGGCACGCGAAGGCGAGCGCGGAGAAGCTGTCGACCTTGCCGCTATCGCCAATGGCAAGCCGACACTCAATAAGCGCGAATGCCTCATAGGCGTGCAGGCTCAGATATGGGCTGAGACAATCAGAAACTACAGCATGGTGCAGCGTTACACATTCCCCAAAGTTCTCGGAATGGTTGAACGCGGCTGGAATGCATCGCCTGCATGGGGTGAAGGTGCCACCAACGAGGCTCTTTACAAAGCCGAAATGGCTAAATACAACCTTCGCATCGGCACACGCGAGCTTCCACGCCTTGCCCGCCATAGCGTTGACTTCCACGTCAACCAGCCGGGTATCATCGTGGAGAATGGCAAACTCAAAGCCAACACCTGCTATCCCGGCATGACCGTGCGCTACACCCTCGACGGCTCCGACCCCGGTGAGAACTCACCCGTATGGAAAGCTCCGGTTAGCATTGGCAACGCCAAGCTCATCAAGGCACGCGCCTACTACCTGGGGCACGAAAGTGTTGCCACTTATCTCTTTGTGAAATAGCACATAAGCAGCCACTAAGGCTCATAAATAAACGATGCAGGAACATTCCCATCAGTGGAGTGTTCCTGCATCGCTGTTTTATACAGTAAGATATTAATCCGGCTACAGCCGTGTGGCACTGCGCACTTTGCGAATCCAGCGGAGGAACATAAAGCCGGTAGCTGCCACCGCAAAAGCTCCAACCGGATAACCCACCGTGGCAGGAAGAGCAAATCCCTCGGGAGCCATCACGATGTAAGTGCTGCACACCGCCGTCATGAACAGTGCCGGCAACAGGCTCGCCAAATAGTTCTTGCGCTCCTGCACGAGATACACAGTGATTGCCCATAAGGCAAATACGGCAAGCGTCTGGTTGCACCACGCGAAGTAGCGCCAGATTATCTTGAATCCATTGGCATCATTGAGGCTATAGACAAGCACCAGAAGTGTGACTATGAAAATGGGCACACTCACCATCACACGGCGCAGCACGCTGTGCTGACCGATGCTGAAGAAGTCGGCAACGATGAGTCGCGCCGAGCGCAATGCTGTGTCGCCGCTCGATATCGAAGCCACCACAATTCCCAGCGTGGCAATGGTTCCTCCTATTGTGCCGAGCCATTCATTTGAAATGCCGAATGCCACAGCAGCCGCCGAAAACGCCTTGCCGGCTGAGTCGGCTATTCCATTGTCGTGATAGAACACTGTGGCTGCCGCAGCCCACACCAGAGCCACGATTCCTTCGGTGACCATTGCTCCGTAGAACACAGGGCGTGCAAGCCGCTCATTGCCTATGCAGCGTGCCATGAGTGGCGACTGGGTGGCATGGAAGCCGCTAATCGCGCCACATGCGATCGATATGAATAGCATCGGGAAGATAGGTGCCGGGTCGTACTTCGTGCCGAAGCCTTCCCACATCTCAGGCAAATCGGGACACTTCACATAGAGCATCACCATTATGCCTACTGCCATAAAAAGCAGTGTTGCAGCAAAGATGGGATAGATTTTGCCGATAATCTTGTCGATGGGGAGCATTGTGGCAAGCACATAATAGATGAAAATTGCCACTATCCATGCCATGACGCTCACATAGCCGTCGGTCATGCGTCCGAGTATATCGGCAGGACCTTCAACCCACACCGCTGCCACCAATATGAGCAACGCAATGGTGAACACGCACATCACTCTCTTCATGCCGCTGCCGAGGAAGCGACCCACAATCTGCGGCAGACTCTCTCCGCTGTGGCGCATCGAGATAGAGCCTACAAAGAAATCGTGCACCGCACCGCCAAAAATGGTTCCAAACACAATCCAAAGATATGCGCCTGTACCAAACTGTGCGCCCATAATGGCTCCGAAAATCGGGCCAAGTCCGGCAATGTTGAGAAACTGAATCATAAATAGCTTCCACGGTGGAAGCACAATATAATCGACTCCATCAGCCATGCTGACTGCCGGAGTCGGTCGATTGTCGGGGACAAAAATGCGGTTGATGAACCGCCCATAGAGCACGTATCCCACAATCAGGGCAATAAGGGCAATAGTAAAAGTTATCATGTGTAGAGATTATTAAGACGATCCGTTTATAGGTGTCCGGGGGGCGCAGGGCAGAGATCATTTCTCGTCTTGCGGCTCAGAGTAGTAGTATTTGTCCTCTTTGTAGTCATCGGGCCAGTATTCTTCGGGCCACGACTCCTCATCTTCTTCCGAGTCAGAAGCATCAGCTTCATCATCTGGAGCTTCGCAATCGTCGTATTCATCGTATTATTTTTATTATTATAGCATATTGCCGACTTATTATTCATATTATTCGTCGGCAGGCTCCTGCTCAAACACCCACTCGTCTTCCTCCTGCACACGGTGTCGCACATCGAGGTCGCGGTGAGTGATTTTTGTGGGAATACGGTTATTCTCGTCGTTGATTTCGCGCCAAAGCAGATCCTTCAGCTCTGTAAGCCCCATTCCGGCAACCGAGGAGATAAACACAGCCTTCACGCCGTCGGGCAGCTCGCTGCGCATCTCGTCCATCAGTTCATCATCAAGCATGTCGCACTTGGTGATGGCAAGAACGCGTGGTTTGTCGGCAAGGTCGGGGTTGAAACGCTGCAACTCGTTGCACAGTATATCATATTCGCGACGAATGTCGTTGCTGTCGGCAGGAATCATAAAGAGCAGCACTGCATTTCGCTCAATGTGGCGCAAGAAACGCAACCCCAAGCCCTTACCCTCGCTTGCGCCCTCGATAATGCCGGGCATGTCGGCCATCACAAA
>CAMFSS010000195.1 GCA_945983195.1 uncultured Prevotellaceae bacterium
GACTTTATGCAATAAAAGTGATAAATTCGGAATCAATTCCAAAAATATCATGATAAATTTGGATTTTATTTGTCATTATGGGCAGATTGCAGTATTTTTGCAGTGAAAATCAAATAATTCGTCACCGATGAGAAAGATTACTGCCACAGTCATTACCTACAATGAAGCTGATAGGATAGAAATGTGCCTGAAATCGCTGCAAGGTGTAGCCGATGAGATAATAGTGGTCGACTCATTTTCCTCCGACAATACTCTGGAAATATGCCAGCACTATGATTGCATCGTCACCCAGCGACGCTTCAATGGATATGGTGCACAGAAGCAGTATGCAGTGTCGCTTTCGACCAACAGCTACATTCTTTCAATCGACGCCGATGAATTTCTTGATGAAGAACTGCGCCAATCAATCATCGCACTGAAGAAAGAAGGCTTCACACACCGCATTTATTCGCTCAACCGAATCAACTACTATTGCGACGTGCCAATCAGGCACTGCGGCTGGCAGCCCGACCGCCCAATAAGACTTTTCGACAAGCGATATGCGAGCTGGAATCTTCGCGATGTGCATGAGACGGTGATTTTTCCAGGTACACTCCGCCCCGAACCCATTGAAGGGCACTTGATACACCACCGTTGCAGTTCGCCATTGGAGCACCGCCATAAGGAAGAACGCTATGCTTCAATCAATTCGCGCATACTGTCGACCGAAGGCAAGCATGCATCAGCCATTACTCCCTATATGAAGGCAGTTGTGGCATTCGTTCGCATCTATATTCGCCGCCTGGGCTGCCTCGACGGTCGTGAGGGACTGGAGATAAGCCGCACGGCAGCACATTCGGCTTTTGCCACTTATCAGCTTTTGCGACGTCGGCGCAAGTGAAGAAAGTTTGCACCACTCGACACTACACTTAAAACTAATCCCAAAAAAAGATTATGGCTATCAACATTTTCCACATAGTTTCCGACAAGGAATGGGCAGGGGCTGAGCAATACGTCTTCGACCTTGCTTCAGAGCTTCGCGCACACAACAACTACATTGAGATAGTGACGCGCAACCGCCGACAGATTCTCAACCGCTTCCGCGAACTTGAGGTGCCCATTTCGATATTGCCATTGAAAGGGCTGACCGACATCGACAGTGTGCTGCGCTTTGCCCGTCTAATCAAGCGCGGCAAGAACATTGTGCATGTGCACAGTGCAAAGGACGCTGCCACGGCAATTCTGGCGCGTAAAATCTCGGAAAACAAGAATACGCGCATCGTAATGACGTGTCACACTGTGGCAAAACCGAAGCGCGGACCCATCTACAAGAAGATATATCGCGAAATCGACAAGATTATTTTTGTTTCGGAGCTTGCAAAAATGTCGTTTCTCGAAAGCCGCAGCGGAATGAACCCCGACCGCATCACAGTGATTCACAACAGTGTGCACCACAAGCTACAGAATGTAGACAAGGCTGTGAATTTGCGTGAATCGCTTGGAATAGCTCCCGACAAGAAGCTGATAATGTTTCACGGACGCATTGCTCCCGAAAAGGGAGTTTCGGTGCTTCTGCGCGCACTCACGCAGCTCGACAAGGAACGCTATCACTTGGTGATAATAGGTGCAGGAGAAACCAAATACATGGGTGAAATCAAGGCTTTCATCGTAGCCAACCAGTTGCTTCGCAATGTCACGTTCCTCGGTTATCAGGACGATGTGCAGCCACTGCTCACCCAGTGCGACTTCGGTGTGCTGCCATCGGTGTGGAAAGAGCCTTTCGGACTCACCAATCTTGAGTACATGATGCTTGGCAAGGCTCACATTGCCACCACCAATGGTGCGCAGCATGAGTATGTCAGCAACAACCGTACAGGAATTCTTGTGTCGCCCGACAATTACCGCACTCTTGCCGATGCAATAGAGCGGCTTCTCGACGACCCCGAAATGTGCAGCCGCATAGGTGCAGCCGCCAAGGAGGAATTCGACAGCAACTTATGCTACCACAAGTTCTACGACCGCCTCATAGCCACCTACCGAAGCCTGTTCTGAGCGTTTGCAATGTGACGATGCCTGTGAAAAATCGGGGAAGGCTTGAATAAGTTGGGAAAATGATGTATTTTTGTGCCGACGATTCGTGTGCGGTGCAGATGTGCTGCCGTTTCGTTTAATACGCTCACATTGAAAGGTTACGTAATTTTATGAAATACAGAGATGAAATTGACAAATGCTATGGAATAGCAGGAATGTCGGTGGCACTTGCCATTCTTGATGCAGAGGATCTGCTCATAGGCATTACGCTTGAGGGAGAAGGACTCGACTGCATCAATATGGTGCCGCAGTTCTACTCAGTGGGCAATCCGCTGCTATCACCGGCATCGGTGTGGCAAGATGTGTTTCAGCGATTCCAGATTACACTTGGAATGACAATTGCCGACTCTATGTGCCGCAAAATGCTTCACGACAATGGCGTTGTCGACAAGAAGCTGCGCCAGTCGCTGCTTGATGCTGCGTGTGAGGAGGGAAAACTATCGTGCCAGCTCGAAAGCGATGAAGTGGAGCATATTTTCGACAAATATTTCAAATACATGCTACAGACGTTCAAGAACCGCGATGTGCAGGAAGTGATATCATCAATGGTCGATACCATTAAGGAACGCCGCGCACTCAGTAGCTGTGATGTGCTTGAAATGCTTGGTAGCCTCAACTAAGACTATCTACTTCACTCCATAAAACCGACAGATTCCATGAGGGTAGTTATCATTAACAAAAGCGACTCACAAGGTGGGGCGGCAGTAGCATCGCTCCGCTTGATGCACGCCCTGTGCGCCAATGGCGTTGACGCACGCTTGCTCGTGGCCGATCGCCGCACAAGCGACCCCCGCGTGGTGTCGGTTGCCTCTCCGCTTGCCGACAAGGCGGTGTTTCTTGCCGAACGCGCACAGATTTACCTCCAGAACGGATTCTCACGCGAAAATCTCTTCAAAGTAGATACCGCCCGCTTCGGACGCGACCTCTCATCGCACCCCCTGGTGCGCGAAGCCGATGTAGTGATTCTTGCCTGGATCAACCAGGGCACCCTCTCGCTGCGCTCCATCAACCGCATCTGCGCCCTCGGCAAGCCCGTGGTGTGGGTGATGCACGACATGTGGAACTGCACCGGTCTGTGCCACCATGCCTACGACTGCCGCCGCTACAAGGACAAGTGCGGCACTTGCCGTTACCTACGCTCGCGCCGGCGTCGCGACCTCTCGCGCTTCACTCTGCTGCGCAAGAGGGCTCTCTATGAGGCTCACCGCAACCTCAGCTTCGTGGCTGTGAGCAACTGGCTCGCCTTCCGTTGCCGCGAGAGCTACCTCATGGAGAATGCGCGTATGGACATCATACCCAACGCATTCCCCGTAGATGATTTCCTCTGCGACCGCCTTCCCAACGATGCTTGGAATGTGCGCCCGGGCAGCAAAGTACTCGTGATGGGCGCCGCACGCCTCGATGACCCCGTGAAGGGCTTCGACCTGCTGCTGAATGTGACAAAGCACATCGCCGAGCACAAACCGGCTCTTGCTTCACGCCTTCACCTGCTGCTCTATGGCGCAATCCGCAACGAGGCTCTCCTGCGAGAAATAGCAATTCCCTACACCTTCATTGGGCAAGTGAATGGAATGGAAGCAATCAATAACATCTACCGCCACGCTGATGTGGTGCTCTCAACATCACGCTACGAGAGCCTGGGATATACTCTCATCGAGGGTCAGGCAAGCGGCTGTGTGCCCGTCACGTTCGGTAACGGCGGTCAGCCCGACATAGTGGACCATTTGCGCACCGGCTACATCGCCCAATATCTCAGCCCCGAGAGCTTTGCAGAGGGAATAGAGTGGACTATTGATGCCCCTATCGCCCGCAACGATCTGCACGAGGAAGTACGCGGCCGCTTCTCTGCCAACAATGTGGCACAGGCTTTCATCGACCTCTTCACGCGTATCACTAAGCAAGAGCCTCTTGCCCCATCAAAACGATAACTATAAACCCACTGATATTATGCAGACAGTTCTTTTTCACGAAACCGTTTTCGGACCCATTCATAGTCGTCGTTTGGGTGTTTCCCTTGGTGTGAACCTAATGCCCAACGACGGAAAGATTTGTTCGTTTGATTGTGTGTACTGCGAAGCCGGATACAACGCCCAGGGACAGGGCACCACCGGAGTGCCTACACGCAAAGATGTGCATAACCGCCTCAACGCCAAGCTGAGTGCCATGCGTGCAGCCGGTGAAAAGCTCGACGTAATCACTTTTTCGGGCAATGGCGAGCCTACGCTTCACCCTAATTTCAAGGAGATAGTGCACGATGTGATTTTGCTCCGCAACAAATACTATCCAGAGGCAAAAGTGTCAGTTCTGAGCAACTCCACTATGCTTGGACGCAAGAATGTGGTTGATGCGCTGCGCACCGTCGACAACAACATATTGAAGCTCGATTCGGCAATCAGCAGCACGCTGAGGCTCATCAATCAGCCCAAGTCGGTGAATGTGCAAGCCGATGGAGTAATTACCGACTTGAAGCAGTTTGCAGGCTCATGCATAGTGCAGACAATGATGCTTCGCGGCGAGCACAACGGACACCGCATCGACAATACCACCGACGTTGAGGTTGAGGCTCTCATAGCAGCCTATCTTGAAATCAATCCGCGTGAGGTGATGCTCTATTCCATCGACCGCAAGACACCCGAGGAGAACCTTGAGAAAGTGGGCCGTGAGGAGCTTGAAGCAATAGCACGCCGAATAGCCGATGCAGGCATAAAGGTGCAAGTGAATTGATTTTTTGGATTTTGCTTTCGATTTGAACGAATTTGTAGTACATTTGAGAATTAATTTTTT
>CAMFSS010000196.1 GCA_945983195.1 uncultured Prevotellaceae bacterium
GGCAACGCTTGCCGGTGCGCCTTTCTCAGCGCGCTCTGGCGCTATTGGGGCTTGAGCGGTATGCCGAGGCTGAAGCTGCCTATCGCACAGCCATTGCCGGTTTGCGCGAAGCGGGAAATCTGCAATCGCTTGCCATTGACCTAAATCAGCTTGGCTCGTTGCTTCAGCGGCTCCAGCGGCATGACGAGGCAATTGAGTGCTACCGTGAAGCGTCGGAGATTTGCTCTGATATGGGCGACCTCTACAATCTGGTGCACTCACACAAGGGACTTTATGAGAGCTATTGGGATATATGCCCTGACAGTGCCCGTGTGGAGCTTGACCGATTCAATGCGCTGAAGGACTCGCTCTACTCACATGCTACCGCCGAGACGCTGGCACGGTATGCTGCCGAGTTCGACAACGACCGCCTGCGTGCCGAAAATGAGGTCCACCACACGCACCTAATCATAGCGATAGCAGTCGCTGCGTTGCTGCTTGTGGCGTTTATCCTCATTATGCGTATGGTAGCATTGCGGCATCGCCGCAGGCTGCGGCAGCTTATAGGCAGAATTGAGGCGATTGAGAGTGCTGTTGAGGCTTCATCAAAGGAGACGCCGACAGCCTTGGAAAATGTGCACTCCGACATTCATAGAGGACAATACGACGGCGACAGCTTCCTCAACCGCGTTATTTCGATAGTGGAGCATGGGCTTGCAACGGGAGAATATGGTGTGGCGCAGATTGCATCAAAAATGAATATCAGTGAGCAGACTTTCCGCCGCCGTGTGGTGGAAGCCACCGGCAAGTCGCCCAAAGTCTTCATATCGGCAATACAGATGGAGCGTGCTGCCCGGCTACTTGCCAACAAGCAGATGAATATATGCGATATTGCTACCGCCTGCGGCTTCAGCGATGCTGAGACATTCTCGCGTGCATTCAAGCGCGCTTACGGCTGTTCGCCGTCGCATTACCGCGACCGATGAGATTTTTCCACACGAGAAGGCAGCCTATACGCGCAAATTACGTCTGTTTTTTGTCGTTTAGGCAATAATTGACGATTTTTGTAAGTTTTTGTCAAGGACAGATCTTGACTTAAATCTTAATTTTGTATCACCGATGAATGTCACTGTGGGTGCTTCATTGGTTGCACATCACTCAGTCGGGTTTCGATTTTGTGATGGGCAATAATTGATTAAGGAAAAATACATGGTTACGAAATAAATAATAACCAAAATTCTTGAAAGCCCCTAAAAAATAGTGTGAAAAGAAGGAGACTGTGCCACGAAAAGTCGCGGCGCGGTCTTCGCTGTTTTTAATAGGAGCGCGTGGCGCTATTAAATGTTGAAGTTGGGTTGTGACCGTATCCAGACTGTATGGAATGGGGCATTTGTAAGATTTTGTCGGATTTTTGTAAGTTTTTATCAATTGTGCTGTTTGGCAAAATGGCTAAATTCGCAAAAACGAATTAACATAGGGGCATGCCACTATCCGATGGTAGGGCTTGCTTTGGTAAACAACCTAAATATAATGCCATTCTCCGCCATCGGGGCAGGGTGGCTTACCTTAAAAATTATGGCAAAAAAATTCACTTCACCAAGATGCCTCACCATGATTGTGGCACTAATGTTTCTCTCTATGTGGCTGCCGGCTATGGCAGAACCATTTAATTCGAGTTTCCTGTCGTTTGAACTGAATGACGAAGGTACAGGCTATACAGTGCGTGGCGCTTACGAGGGTGTACCAAAGCCATCGGGCGATGTTGTCATTCCTGCTGAATACAATGGTTTGCCTGTGGTGAAAATTGCCGATTTAGGCTTCGCCAACTGGAACAAGTTCACAACGCTTTCATTGCCTAATACGATTAAGGAGATAGGCTACAAGGCATTTGAATACTGTTCGGCAATGACAACTCTCACTATTGAAGAAGGCTCTACCTTGACGACTATCGGCCAGAATGCTTTCTATAGCTGTAAGAAACTTGGCGAAGTGTCGCTTCCGGGAACGGTGACCACTATGGGTCAGTTGGCATTCGGCAACACCGGCTTGGTGACAGTGACACTGGGCGAAGGAATCCCCGAAATTCCTGCTCATGCATTTAATTCTTCGAGTAATCTGAAAAACATCAACTTCCCCGAAAGCTGCACCAAAATCGGTGCTTATGCATTCTCCGGCTGTGCCTTTGAAGCACTGGTGTTCCCCGCTACGATAACTGAAATAGGCGATGGCGCTTTTGCAAGCTGCACACAGCTCACAGCACTCGACATCAACGTGCCCACGATAGGTGCCGAGGCATTTAGCTACTGCTCGGCAATACAAACGCTCAAGATAGGCAAGGACGTGGCATCTATTGGCGACCTCGCATTTGCCAACTGCGGTGCGCTTAACTCCATTGAGATAGCTGCCGAGAACGCGGTGTATGATTCGCGCGAAAGCTGCAATGCGCTTGTCAATACAGCTACAAATACTATCATCACAGGCAGCAGTGCCACTACAATCCCGGCATCAGTGACGGCTATCGGAGATTTTGCTTTCAGCACTTGCCAGATTACCACACTCACCGTCCCCGGCAATGTTGCCACTATCGGTGCATCGGCATTCTACAATTGCGGCAGCTTAGAGTCGGTTGTGCTTCCGGCAGGTCTCACTCGCATCGAGGATAGCACATTCTATGGTTGCTATAGTCTGGCAAATATCGAAATTCCCGACGGTGTAACTTACATAGGCAAAGAGGCGTTCTCCAGCTGCTCTGCGATCACTGCCATCACCTTGCCTGAAGGCATTGAGGAATATGGCGAGTATGCGTTTTACGGCACAGGACTTACCTCGGTGACAAGCGCACGTGCTACTGCCGTGGAAGCAGATACCGAGCTTTTTGGCTACACAGGCTGCTCGGTATATACAGATGCTACTCTCACCGTGCCATTCGGCTCGCGTTTCTCCTACTACACCACAACTCCGTGGCGCCAATTCAGCAATATTGAAGAAGGAATCGGAAACCGCGTGCTCTCAGCACCTGAGTTCTCAGTTGCAGGCGGCACATACGATGATGATGTGACGCTCGCAATCACTAATCCTAATGACCGCGGCAAGATTTATTATTACACAACTTATGAAGGCACAGTGCGCGAGTACACCAGTGCCATAAAGCTCACTTCTCCATTCAATGGCGATGTGGTAGCCATCGTGGTTGACGGTGACGACATCAGCGAGTGCACCACGCAATACTACGATGTGAATATCCCGTCGCTTGGCATTACCGTGGGTGGCATTCAGGTGAATGAGAAGAACAAGGGCAATGTGCTTGGCGACTATTCGGTAAGATACGACGACAAATCGCGCATCCTCTATCTGAGCAGTGCCAATATTTCGTGCAAGGGTGAGCCTAACGGCATCGAGATTGATGACAGCTCTATTACCATCATGCTCAGCGGAAACAACTACATCTCGGGTGCTGACTTCGGTATCATGACAGGCTATTATGGCTCGGGCACTCTCACCATTGCCGGAACCGACAGCGAGACCGATGCCCTCTTTATTGAGCCGTCGAGCGACTGGGGCGAAGGAATCTATGTGTACCTCTCTAACTTGAAAGTTGAGAACTGCAAGCTCGTGATTAATGGCGGCGCGAATGGCATTATGATGAAGGCCGGTGAAGGAGTGTATGATGGCGGACTCGAAATCGACAATGCCCGTGTGGACCTCACCGCTTTTAACTCGGCAATTTCGGGCGTATTCCGCTTCACTCTCGGCGAAGGACTCTCTATCCTTGAGCCGGAGGGTGCAGAATTTGTGGCTTGCGGCGACAAGGGCAACTTCGACAACATTCAGGTTGATGGAGTGGTACAAAACCATGTGCTTATCGGCAAGACCGGTACCGGCGTGGAAGGCATCAATGCCGCACAGCCTGCTGCCGACGGCGCAATCTACGACATTCAGGGCCGCCGCTTGGAGCGCATCACCCAGCCCGGCTTCTACATTGTTGGCGGACAGAAAGTCCTCGTGAAATAATCCGTAAAAATCAGAATTGGAAAATAGCATGAATTGAATGGAGGGTGTGTCGCGTGTGAGTGCGATACACCCTCTTGTTTTTGCACAAATTTTGTTGTAATTTTGCAGCATCAATGCAGGATATGATTTCTTGCGTGTGTTTTTGGAACATTCAACAAAAAGATATTTATGGCCGGATCGAATTTTATCGACTATGTGAAGATACTTTGCCGCTCGGGCAAGGGCGGACGTGGTTCGTTGCACTTTTTCCGTGGAAAATACATTCCTAAGGGAGGTCCCGACGGCGGTGACGGCGGTCGTGGAGGCCACGTCATACTGCGTGGTAACCGCAATCTGTGGACACTGCTGCACTTGAAGTACCAGCGGCACGTATTTGCCACCAATGGCGAGTCGGGTGGAGCCAACCGCAGCTTCGGAAAGGACGGCGAAGACCGCATAATCGAGGTGCCCTGCGGCACTGCTGTGTTTGATGCCGAATCGGGTCAGTTCCTTTGCGATGTTACTGAGGACGGCGAGGAGGTGAAGCTCCTCAAGGGCGGTCGTGGAGGACTTGGCAACTGGCACTTCAAGAGCGCCACCAACCGCACTCCACGTTATGCGCAGCCCGGAGAGCAGGGAATAGAGAAGGCTGTGATACTTGAGCTTAAGCTGCTTGCCGATGTGGGTCTTGTGGGATTCCCCAATGCCGGAAAGTCTACGCTGCTGTCGTCGATCTCGGCGGCAAAACCGAAAATTGCCAACTATCCTTTTACCACCCTTGAGCCAAATCTCGGAATAGTGAGCTATCGCGACAACCGCTCGTTTGTGATGGCCGACATTCCCGGCATCATCGAGGGCGCAAGCGAGGGTAAGGG
>CAMFSS010000197.1 GCA_945983195.1 uncultured Prevotellaceae bacterium
ATGGAATCAGCCCTTTTTTCAAATATCACCTAAAGTTTAGCGGACAGTAATATTTCAGAATAATTAGTAACAAATAAAATTCAAACAATAAAAGCGGCAGCGACTCTGAATAAACAGGTCGCTGCCGCTTTTATTGTTCGTTATATTTGCTGAATTAATTCAGAAATCCGAAAAGCATAGTGTTGTCATTCACTGCTTCCACAAGGAATGTGTAAATGCAGCTTGCAATGCCTATGAAGATTATGCCAAGTGTGCACACCACCATTGCTATGCGCTCGCTGCAAGCCGACTTGAATGTGGGGATAATGCAATCATCCTGACGGATAAACATTGCCTTCACCACAAGCAGATAGTAGTAGAGCGACACGATTGTGTTAATCAACGCTATGAGCACAAGCACATAGATTGCAACCGAACCTGTCTCAAGTGCACCCACAAAGATGAAGAATTTGCTGAAGAAGCCTGCAAACGGTGGAATACCGGCAAGCGAGCACATGGCAAGCATCATGGTGACTCCAAGGCGAGGAGTGGTTTTGGAGAGTCCGTTGTAGTCGTCAATTGACACCTTGCCCGAGAAATTCTCAATGGCTGAAACCACGCCGAATGCGGCAAGGTTGCTTACAATGTAGACGAGCACATAGAACATCAGCGAAGCAAGTCCAAGCTCATTTGCTGCCACCACACCAAGCATGATGTATCCGGCTTGCGAAATCGACGAGAAAGCAAGGAAACGCTTGATGTTGCGCTGGCGGATTGCAAACAAGTTACCGAGTGTAATGGTAAGGATTATGAGTGCATAGAGCATCCACTCCCAAGCGGCTGAATAAACCGAGCCAAACACCTGCACAAGTATTATCAGGAATGCGTATGCGGCTGCTCCCTTCGATATTACAGAGAGATAGCTGGTAACTGCCGTAGGTGCACCTTGATATACGTCGGCGGTCCAAAGATGGAACGGTACGAGCGACAGCTTGAATCCTACTCCTGCTATCACAAATGCCAATGCAGTGATAAGGAGCACAGAGTTGCCTCCTGCCATAACCTTTGCTGCTACGTCGTTGAAATAGAGTGAGCCGCTCAAGCCATACACAAACGACAAGCCAAGCATGAAGATTGCCGATGAGAAGATGGCTGTGAACATATATTTCGCTGCTGCCTCATGGCTCTCATAGCGGTTCTTGTTGAAGGCGTCAAGTGCTGCACGCGGAATCGATGCTGTCTGTAGGACGATAACGAACTGGTGGAAGTGGCGTGCCTAAATCATAAGATACATACCAAACAGCGTTGTCAGCAGCAATTCATAGTATTCACCGCGACGCACAGCCTGGAATTCACTGTTCGACCATTTAATCGACTGAACGAGTACAATCAGCATACCAATATTGAGTATCGCCTTCATTACGAAGGTCGATGCCGTTGATTCAAACATACCACTGAATGCTGTGCCACGGGTGAGCATAAAGTAATTGGCTATGGTGAATGCGCCAAATATTACGCTCGTGAACACAGGCAGGGCGCCAAGGCTCTTTTTCGGCATAAAAGTGTCGAAAAGGAACACTAACAAGAACACGACGAGGAGTCCAAGCTCTTGTGGCATCATTAAAAATTGAGAATAATCCATATTTCTACTTTCTTTTTTTAATTTTCAACACTTTTTATTTATGCAAACAATTTCATAATCGGGTCGGCTGCCTCTGTGATGATGTTGCTGAAGAAGTTCGGGAAGCAACCGATTGCTGCTACAGCAAGAATCAATGTCACGGCTGCAAGACGCTCATGCCACTCGGCATCGGTGAGTGTCTTGTGGTGCTCGTCCTGAACTGCACCGAAGAGCAGCTTGCCTACTACTCGGAGAATGTACACGGCTGTAATCACAATCGAGCAGCATGCCATAACTGTCAGTACACGGTGGAACATGTCGGCGTGCTGGAACGAACCTACAAATATCGACATCTCTGCCACAAATCCGCTCAAGCCCGGAAGTCCGAGCGATGCCAGACCAGCAATCACATATCCCACGCCAAGGAACGGCATAATGGTCATCAGTCCGCCCATCTTGCGGATATCGCGCGTGTGTGTACGTCCGTAAATCATACCGATAAGTGCAAAGAACAATGCTGTCATCAAACCGTGCGAAAGCATCTGGAGCACTGCACCTGTCATTGCTGTGGTGTTGAGCATAAGAATTGCAAAAAGCACCATGCCACAGTGGCTTACCGATGAATAAGCATTGATGTATTTGAGGTCGGTCTGAACGCATGCGCTGAATGCACCGTAAACCACGCTGATACCTGTAAGCAAGAGGAAAATCCATGCAAGTTCGCTTGCTGCCCACGGCATAAGGTAGATGGCAATGCGGAAGCAGCCATATCCTCCAAGTTTCATGAGCACTCCTGCGTGAAGCATCGACACTGCTGTAGGTGCCGAAGCGTGACCGTCAGGCGACCATGTGTGGAATGGGAACATTGCGCCAAGTACACCGAATCCTACGAATGTCATCGGGAAGAGGTAGTACTGCCACTCATGTGGAATTGCATTGTTTTCTGCAATCTCAAGGATATTCATTGTGAGCTGACCACCCTCGGGAGCTGAATGGAAGTAGATTCCAATCAAGCCGAGCATAAGGAATGCCGAACCTCCCATAAGCATCAGTGTAAGCTTCATTGCAGAGTAGTTCTTGTTGCCGCTGCCCCACACTCCAATGAGAAGATACATCGGGATAAGTGCCACCTCGTAGAACATGAACATGGTGAACATGTCTATCGAAATGAAGAAACCGAAAACTCCCGTAGAAAGGAGGCAGAACCACATGAAATACTCTTTGGTAAGAGGCTTCAGATTCCACGATGCAAACACTCCGGCAAACACGATGAATGCTGAAAGAACTATCATCACAACCGAAATGCCGTCAACACCAAGTGCGAGATTGATGTTTAGCGGTGCAAACCATGTCCATGAGTCGGTGAAAAGCATTGGCGAAGCATCGCCTGCTGCTCTCAACGACAAGAATTCAATCACTAAATAAGCTGCAAGCAGCATCAAGGCAGTCGCACCGGTCACGGCAACGGCTCTCACTTGCTTCACACTTTTGCTCAAAGCAAGGCCACCAAGCATAAGCAGTGGCACTATAACGAAATAAATTAATATATTAGACCAAATCATAATATGCGTATATCGTTTTAATGAACCGTCGCAACGATTAGATTAGACAAATTATTGAAATCACTGCCAAGACTGCTGCTCCAACAAGGTAAACCCATACATAGCCCTGTATTGTTCCTCCCTGAAGCTTGCGCACTGCGTATGATGCCGAATTGGTGACGTTGGCAAGAAGGTCAAACGTTCCGTCGATGATGCGGCGGTCAAACCATGCTATCGGGCGGCTTACGCATGCAAATATAATCTTGTGGGTGATGAACTGGTAAAGCTCATCCATATAGAATCGCTTGTAGGCTGCGGTCCAGAGTCCGCGGCAAGCATCTGCCATATTGGTGGGCACTGCGTTCTCCTTGTAGTAGAGCACTGTTGCAAGCACTATTGCTATCACTGCAATTGCGGTGCTGGTGCCTGCCACTGCCCAGTCGATGTGGGTGTGGAGTGCTTCACGGTTCCATGTCACGAGGTCTCCAAATGGAATGAATCCGGCAACTATCGACACAAGTGCAAGGAAAATGAGCGGGAAGGTCATTGTCATCGGTGCTTCGTGCGGTGTGTGGTGTCCGTAGTCAGGATTGTTCCACCAGAATATCTTATAGTAGAGGCGGAACATATAGAATGCTGTCATTCCTGCTACTGCCGACAGCCAAACGCCCCATACCGGGCTGTTGGCGTATGCAGCTACAAGTATTTCATCCTTGCTGAAGAAGCCTGCAAACGGCCAGATTCCTGAAATTGCCAAGCAGCCGATGAGGAACGCGATATTGCAGATAGGCATATACTTGCGGAGTCCGCCCATCTTGCTCATCTCGTTTGAGTGAACGGCATGGATAATGGCACCGGCGCAAAGGAAGAGCAGAGCCTTGAACATTGCGTGTGTGAACAGGTGGAACATCGAAGCCATATAGCCCACTCCCTCATGAAGCTCCGGACGGGCTACTCCAAGTGATGTAATCATGAATGCAATCTGCGAAATTGTAGAGAATGCAAGCACACGCTTGATGTCGCTTTGCACACATGCCACGGCTGCTGCATAGAGTGCTGTGACGCAGCCAATCACCGTGATTACGGTCATCGTGCCCTCCTCAAGGCAATATACGGGGAATAGACGTGCTACCAAATACACACCGGCTACTACCATGGTTGCAGCATGGATAAGTGCCGAAACTGGTGTCGGGCCCTCCATTGCGTCAGGAAGCCAGATATGAAGTGGGAACATTGCCGACTTACCGGCACCTCCCATAAAGATGAGGGTAAGTGCCCATGCCATTACCGAGCAGCCCATGAAGGTTGCACCTCCGGCTGTTGCTATTGCTGCCGACGGATTGCTGGTGAGCGTCACGAAGTCGAATGTGTCAGTGTAGAACGACAGAATGAGGATACCGAGCAGGAAGCCGAGGTCGGCGAAGCGGGTCACGATAAATGCCTTCTTCGATGCCGAAACGGCTGCCGGTAGCGTGTAATAGAATCCGATGAGCAGGTATGACGATACTCCCACAAGCTCCCAGAAGATATACATCTGGAAGATGTTGGTTGCCACTACAAGTCCGAGCATCGAGAAAGTGAAGAGCGAAAGGAACGCATAGTAGCGCTGGAAGCCCTTCTATCCATCCATATAGACAAGGCTGAAGATGTGAACCATGAGCTACACCGTGTTTATCTCCTTGAGCTTCATAGACGAAATCG
>CAMFSS010000198.1 GCA_945983195.1 uncultured Prevotellaceae bacterium
TCTATCAGAATGAAGTCATTTCATCTATCGGTGCCGCTACGCCAAAGTCACTGTTGTAGGTCTCGTCGATGTGCCTTGTGGTGTCGATTCCGCACAGTGCCTCAATCAGTGTGACAAACATCGTAGCATCATCACCAAGCGGCTGCACACTGCACGCAATTTTTTCACTCGACTCAAATGCAAGTGCCACATGGTATCCTTCGGCAGTAAGGCTCGCTCCTATCGGCGATTCGGCAAACAGCCGGTGCACATCTTCATCGGCAACAGGCGTATTGTCAATATCATCTGTATTGACCTTGAAATACACATAGCGATTGTCGAGCACTCCCACAGTAATTCGCTGGTTGAAGTATTCATATACACTTTCATTGCCTACCTTTTGCGGATGCTTGCCATATTTTGCCGCTACGCTGTTGAGCTGCTCTATCACTGCACCGGTGTCGGTCGATGCCATAGCCACCACCACGTTGTATTCATCGATAAAGTCAGGGTCGAGGCTCACGCCAATAGCTACCGGACCGTCAATCGTGGTTATGATTTTCTTGAAATCAAAGTCACGGATAATAGGAAATGCTCTGGCTGTACCTATAAGGTTGGCAACCGGCTGCATCTGTAGCAGCACGTTGCCCCTCACGCTGACCGACAGCAATGTACTCAACGATGCCGGCATAATCTTCAGGAAATCTGCCGAAGGTTTCGACACCAGCGACCCAAACATCATCTTGTATGCCGATGTGGGCTTGGCTATCACTCTGGCAGTCATATCGAGCGTTTTGTCTAAATTGATGCTCATGGCAAGTGCGTCAATCTCCATTCCCGAAAGCACATTGGCCACTGAAATGCCTGCCACCTTCAAGTGCTTTGTTGCTGAGTGCTTACACAGCGGTTGCACAGCAAGATAGGCTGTAGCATCGGCATCGCCTTCGAGAGCTTTCAGAATAGTGCCATTGTCAGCGAGTGTCTTTCCCTCGCACTTCATCATTCCACTCACAGTCTCGGTGAGTTTTGCTATGTTGCTCGATGATTTAGCGGCACCTATAAATAGGATTCCATTGTCTATGGCATAAAGCACGCCATCGTGAAACAAGTATTCAATTCCTTTGTCGCTTTGCATGGAATTTTCATTGCACATATTGCACACCCACTTCTCCGCACTGCTTTCATCGCTCAATAAAGCAATCATTTCAACTTCAAATTCAGGCGATGCACTAAATATGTAGGCATGCGATGCAAAGTCGATACCCGATGCCGGCAGCGACTTGGCAATTCGGGCAAAATAAGAGCTTCGGTGCGCATCAAGCACAGCTCCCAGATCTTGTGGAACGACAAATTTGCCATCTTCATTGCACAGATTGTGTTTGGTGCACAGTGATTCAAGATTTACCCTCACAACCATCGACGGGTGTTCGGGTATCACTTTGAGAAGTTCTTCACCGCTCTTGCTGCAAGCAGTCATCACAAGTGCAGCAATCGCTATCATCAAGTATTTTATTGTTTTCATAAGCCTTGGTTATTATCAACGCGACGCAAAATTACTAAAAAGGGCGGCTTATATGCAAATTGTTATAACTTTTAACAGTTTTATTAGTGGATTTTTACCAAGAAAGCACTAAATTTGGAAAACATATTCCAAATGATGCCATTATGGACATAGAAGACATTATTCAAGCTTTAATCGACCAGAATCAAAGCATTGATTTTGTAGAAAGCGAATTTCAGCGCAGGCTGAATGAGGATGCAGAATTGAAGGAGGCATATCTGGAGTGGTGCGATGCTCAAGGTCTGTCACCGAAAATGGGCTACATCGAATGTATTGAGGAGGTTATTGAATCACGCAATTCCGTGTGGGATACACTCTCTGAATTTGGCGATTATGAGTGATTAATGCCGTATTCTGTGACGCAAAATCCATGTGGCAGCCTTTTTGACTGAATTTTAATTACGAATTTGAATATTTTGGAAAATAATCTACGACTTCCCGCCGAATGGGAACCGCAATCGGCTGTGCTAATTGCATGGCCTCATGAGCATACCGACTGGAATTATATGCTCGATGAAGTGACTGAATGTTACCGCAACATTGCACGCGAGATTCTCCTCGACGAGAACCTCATTGTTGCCACTCCCGATAACCCCCTCGCTGTTCTTGACTATCTCGAAGGGTGCAAGACATGGCGAATGAACTGCTACACCGTGCCAACCAACGACACTTGGGCACGCGACTTCGGGCCCATCACCATGTTGCGCAACGGAAAACCTGTGCTCTACAACTTCGTATTCAATGCCTGGGGAATGAAGTTTGCCGCAAATCTCGACAACCTCATCACGCCAACGCTCGATATGCTTGGCGCATTTGATTGTCAAGTGGAGAATCATCTTGAATTTGTGCTCGAAGGCGGCTCTATCGAGAGCGACGGCAATGGCTGCATAATGACCACCGAGGAGTGCATGACTTCTACCAACCGTAACGGACACATGTCGTTCGAGCAAGTCAATGATTATCTTTTGCGCACCTTCAATGCCAGGAAAATTCTTTGGCTGCATCATGGTGCTCTCGAAGGTGATGACACCGATGGGCATATCGACACTCTTGCCCGATTTGCCCCCGACAATACAATCTTATACGTCGGCTGCGACAACACCAACGACAGCCACTTCAATGAGCTGCATGCTATGGAGCAGGAACTCATGGCGGCAACCAATGCCGACGGTGTTCCTTACAGGCTCGTTAAGCTGCCATTTCCCGATGCCATTTACGACGATGACGGCTGCCGTTTGCCTGCAACCTACGCCAACTTCCTTATCACCAACAACCGCGTGCTTGTGCCCACCTACAACCAGCCCGACAACGACGCTCTTGCCCTTAATCTGATTGCCGGCGCGTTCCCGGGCAGAGAAGTGGTAGGTATCGACTGTCGTGCCCTCATCAAGCAGCACGGCTCGCTTCATTGTGTGACAATGCAGCTTCCTGTGGGAGTGATTGAAATATAAAATCCTGTGAACGGCTTCAGGCGGTGCATAGGAGCATTTTTTTAACAACATATTTCTTGAAAATAATGGAAAAGACAATAAAAATAGGCTTGGTGCAACAAGCCAACACAGATTCAGTTACCGAAAACCGCGCCCGGCTTATGGCTAAGGTGCGCAATCTCGCCTCACTCGGCGCACAACTTGTGGTGCTTCAGGAGCTTCACGACTCTCTTTACTTCTGCCAAGTGGAATCGACCGACAATTTCGACCTCGCAACTCCCATTCCGGGTGCTGTGACCGAAGAATACTCTGCCCTTGCCCGCCAGCTTGGCATCGTGCTTGTCACATCGCTCTTCGAGCGTCGCGCAGCCGGTCTTTACCCCACCACTGCCGTGGTTTTCGATACCGACGGTTCAATTGCCGGACGCTACCGCAAAATGCATATCCCCGACGACCCGGCATATTATGAGAAATTCTACTTTACCCCCGGTGACCTTGGCTTTGAGCCTATCAACACTTCGCTATGCCGTCTTGGCGTGTTGGTGTGCTGGGATCAGTGGTATCCAGAGGCTGCCCGAATCATGGCACTCAAAGGTGCCGATATGCTAATCTACCCCACTGCAATCGGATGGGAAAGTTCCGACACCGACGCCGAAAAATCGCGCCAACGCGATGCATGGATTATTTCGCAGCGTGCACACGCCGTTGCAAATGGCATTCCGGTCATTTCGGTCAACCGCACAGGGCACGAGCCTGACCCATCGGGTATGACAAATGGAATCCAATTCTGGGGCAGCAGTTTTGTCGCAGGTCCGCAGGGTGAATTTCTTTACCAGGCTCCTTCCGACACCGAGGTAGAACAGATTGTTGAGGTGAGCCTCACACGCTCAGAGCAGGTGCGCCGTTGGTGGCCATTCCTCCGCGACCGCCGCATTGAGGAATTTCACCAGCTTTCACGCCGCTACATCGACTAAAACGTAAAGTGCAACTGTATTCGCAGTCCGCTTTTGTCCACACCCGGTGTATTGCGGTAGGTGAGTCGCCACACGTAGTCTACGCGGAGAATGGTGAAGATATTGTCAAATCCCACACCGGCTTCCATATATGGAACCTTGCCCATAGGTTTACAGTTAGCCGAAACCGGGAAACGGAATAGGTCGTTATTGTATTCCGGATTGTTGCTGTCCTTCAGCTTTCCATAAAGGCCGCGGAATGAGAACGCCTCGCGCAGTTTAAGGTATTTGAGTATTGGTATGCGGTTGAGTATAGCTCCATTTGCCCAATATGTGAAATCCCACGACAGATATTGGTCGTTGGCAAACTCCATAGCATTCATCAGTGGATAGGATTCGGGCTGCAAGGGCAACGCCAAATTGCCAGTTGGCAGCAGCAGATTGGCATACGACACCACACTCCACACTTTTCCGGCCTTTAGTATGATGTCGGTATAGCCGAATGCTGAGAACCAGAAACGCTTCTGTATGCTCAATTCGGTCTTGTTCACGGTGTACATACTGCCAAAGAATCCCTTCGGTGCGTATGTGTGCGTCAGTGTGAACACCGGAGCATCAAGATTGATTGGTATGCGGTAACTCTTGGTCTGGTAGAACTTCTCTCCCGGAGCATAGCGCAATGTGACATTAAACATCGCCTCCTTATAGTTCCTGAAGACATTGCCGTAGCCGTCGATGAATGGCAAGTAGCGTGTAGCCTCCTGAATGTCGTGTTCAAATCCAAGCTGCACCGAGAAGCCGTTTTCCATTTCAAGTGTGTAGTCAAAGCACGTCTTCCGGAGGTAAGTCATCTTGTGGTCCTCCTTGCGCTTCAGGGCAAGGTCCGCGTTAGCCAGTGTGGGTAAGAAATAGTGGTGG
>CAMFSS010000199.1 GCA_945983195.1 uncultured Prevotellaceae bacterium
CTTTTCACACAAATATTTTATTCGGTTCATTCAGGAAGAAGCCCCACCGGCAGATTCATATAGATTATCTGCTTGTCATTGTCGATGCCTTCAACAAACTCATCGGCAATGGGAATGAGCACTTCCCTACCCTTGTCGTCCTCAGCTACAAAGAGCACGTTCTCGGTGGAATCGTCGATGTCGGTGATAGTGCCTACCGGCTTGTCGGTGTCAACGTCGACCACAGTGAAACCTATAAACAAGTCGGCTGGCGACTCGTCGCAATCAAGTTCTTCGGCAAGCTGTTCATACTCGCTTTTCATCACATATATCTCTTTGTTGACGAGCTGGCGCAGGTCCTCTTCTGTGTCGATTCCATCAAGCTTCAAAAGCACCGTCTGCTCATTCTTGGGTCGCTTGCTCTCCACAAAAAAAGGCACATAGATGCCATCAACGTCGGTCACAAAGCACTTGAAGCGTTCAAGCAGCTCCAAGTCACAGAGCATTGTCGCCGATATTTCACCGTTTATGCCATGGGGCTTGTTGTAGCGCCCCATTTCCACAATGTCTTCCCTGCTTATCATAATCGCGTCGTAATGGCTGATTATTTCTTCTTTTTCGACTTCTTTGTCGTGGCAGGCGCAGCAGCCGGAGCCTCCTTGAATTCATGCAACTTGTAGGTTGCAGGGTCGAGGTTGATGCGTCCGCGAGAGTAGTGATAGAGGTCGTTGAGAATCTTCTCGTCCTCCACACCATCTTTGTTGATTGAGAAAATCAGCTTCTTCATGTGGTTGGCAATTAGCGAAATGAGATTATCCTTCTCCTCCCCTTCGGGATATTCGCAGGCTGCATCAATCATGCGCTCTATTATCTTGCCATAGTGACGATACTTGATTGGCTCAAGCTCATAATTCACCCGCTCAGGCTTTGTCACCAGATTCTCCTTCTTGATGATGTTGTCGTAGGGGAAGTCAATGTCGAGCTTGAAGTCCGACATTATAGCCAAGTGGTCCCAAAGCTTGTGCTTGTAGTCTTCGGTATCGCGAAGTTGCGGAAACAGGTTTCCCATAATCTGCACAATGGTGTAGGCACAGCGTGTGCGTTCCTCGCGGTCGGGAATCTCCACACAATAGTCTACCATCTGCTGCACATTTCTTCCATACTCCGGAAGCACGAGTTTTTTTTGCTGTGAATTATATTTTTGATTCATCTAATCAGTTATTGTCAAAATATTCAGTCAATTTACACCCGGTCTTATCGCAGGCATGTGCACTAACGCAATATAGCCTCTCTATGCCACATTGCAGCATAAGCCGCCTGCAACCAAGTTATTCGGCAAAATTACGCAATTTCTGCGAATTATCCCAAAATTCCCCCGCAAAAAATATTTTCCCAAGTTTGATAAACATTAGAAAAACAGGGCGCATCCTGTCGGATATGCCCTGCAAGTTGTATTTATAAAGCACACTGCAACTATATGGATGCGGCACTCATAGCCGCTCCCATAGTTTTAATGGTCGACAGGATTTTGACAAGGGTCTTTTCAGAGGCAGTAGCAAGCCCTGATTTATACGCCCTCATTTTCGATTCATTAATACCTGCCTGCTTTGCAAACGCTGAAACATTTATCCAATCGAAAAAATTGAAAAATGATGGAATGTCATACTGAAAGTCAATCTTGATATCCTCTATATTTGGAACATCTTTACCTTCTTCTTTCGCCATCTCAATCATTTCACGGACACTCTCCATATAATCAGCTTTCGCCTCTTGTACAGAATAACCGTAGCCACCGAAATAATTTCCGGCAACAGCTTGCTCGGTAGTGATTGCGTAAAAATTATTGTCATTCCTTTCAACAAACGCTTTTACTCTCATATCTTTTACTTTTACATTAAAAACAAAAAGCACATAATTAATTATGATAATCCAGCCTTTGATTTCTGAAAGAAAATGAGAGGGGCTACTTAACCCCTGCCCATTTCTTTGCTGCTTTCTCAAGACCTTTCGGCACTTCTTCAGATTGATGTCTCGGCATTGAGAATTTTTCACCTCTTGTGTTTACCCAAATATCGTGACTTCCTCCACTCCTCAAGAACCGACATCCTGCCTTGGAAACAATTTTAATCAGTTCTGAGATTTTCATAATTTCAATGTGCTTTAGAATTACACCACAAAGGTAACGATTCCGTTGCTGATATGCAAATCATTTAGGCAAAATCTTCAATTGCTGTCATACAATTTTTCCAATCATGAAATAATTGGACTGGAAAGGGGCAGGAAGGGCTGCATCGCTCACTAAGCCGATGCAGCCCTTGATGATTTGCCTCTGCGTGAGCCTGTCGGCTGCCATGCAGGAGCTTTTTATCGTCTATTGACTATTTCACTACGAACTTCTGCGACTCGCGCTTGCCATTCTTGTGAGTGAAAGTAGCATTATACACACCCTTGGCGAGATTTGCCGAGTTGAATCGGGCGCGGCTCTGTCCGTCGCCCACCTTCTGGCGGCCGAGTGTCTGTCCGTTCATTCCCACAATTCCCACTTCGCCATTGGCAGCATTCTTCGGAAGAATGATTTCCACCACATCTCCTTGCGACACCACGCGCATATTGTCCTTGCGCTCCACCACCAGTGCAGCACTGCCAAGGTTGTCAAGGTCAAAGAGATAGTAATAGTCAAAGCCATCTGCCCTAAGATATTTTTTATTGCCTATAACGACAACATCATAGAGGTCTAAGTAAGACTCACCCTCAGGCTTGGCTATAAATCCCACTTCGGCTCCATCTTCATTCATTATTGAGAATCCTTCTATTGAATGTTCATAACGTGCTGTACGACAAATAATTGCTCTGCCATTATCAAAATCATCAATTCTATAGTCTGTGTATTCTATTTCTGTTGGGCCATACTTTTCTACAACATACTCCCATTTCGAATCATCATTGAATAAGGTTTGAGAAATTTCAAAATCCATATCAGCAGAGTTTGTTGAATTGTCAAAATTGTAATATTCAAGATCTTTTGCAAATCCATACACATCATTTGTTTCTTCAGATATTGTCTCCCATACAAGAGCATCTTCATTCACAAACTCAATTATAGATTCCCAAGAATGAAAATACCAGCTATTTATAAAAACTTTACCATCTTCACCGATCGAATAGAAATCATGCCCACGGTATGCACCGGCTTTCCCATTAATGTTGATTTTATAGAGACTCGTCTGATTCTCCAAGAAATATATCTTTGCAATCATGTCATCTACACTGGTTGCAGTCAATACCACCTCTTCATTATTTTCATTCCAATATCTATATTCCCCATACTCATTAAGTTGACATCCGGTGAGCGTCAGATTCTCAGCATTGCTACATTTTTCCTCTTTCTTTGCTCGTGTTGCCTTGTTAAGATTCATTTTGAAGCTCTTTATGCGATTAAGTGATGCATCATACACCTCCACATTGTCATCATTTTCAATCGAATAAACTTTTGCTGCGTTGTCGGCGGTCAAATCACCCGGGACGAAATTAATATTCTTCGACTGGAATGCAATCTGTGCACTTGCCGGCACAGCGGCGGCTACTAATGCAGCCAAAAAGATAACTTTTTTCATTGTAATTAAATAAAAAAATATGGCGTAACTGCTCTTAGTGCTTATCCCAGCATCCGAGGCACCGCCAAGAGCCCACATTTTAAGATATGCACACGAAGCGTCCACGCCATATAGCGCAAACCCTCGTCGCTTGTTCTTAAAATGTATGGGAATTTTGGCGGGTTTCCGGATTCTGAAGAACAAATGACTGAAAGTCTATTATTTATTTTATGTCATAATTAAAGCATCAAGAGAGCAGCATCGCGCAGGTTAAAAAAAAGTAATTGAATTAATATGCTTTCGTGCCTGAGGGTCACAGCCTTGCTGTAACTCGGCACAGCCTGCGTGGCTTTTCTTGAGTAGCTTATTCACAATATGTCTGTTTCGTGTAAAAAACTGTTTTTTTATGAAGTTCTACAATCGGTTGTTTTTGTCTCTTGCAGCAAAATTAATTCTTTTTTCCCACTTTTCAAAGCAACAGGCACCATAGTTTGTCGCAAAAAGCCCAAACATACCAAAGAATGGCACTTTATGACAAGGCAAACGAAGTTTTTTCAATCGCAGGTGGGAAAATTCAAGGATTATAGCTATATTTGCAACACAATAATTGCTGAAGGCACCGATGGGAATCCCACCGTTCAGCACAGGGCTGACAGCCCGTAGCTGAATTATCTGGAAGGGACAACGACCGGGGCATTTAGCGTGTGCCGACCGAAGGCTTGCATTATGGTTGAAGAAAAAGCGAAAATAGCAGCAAAGAACACGCTCACAGCGTTTCTGGAGGGGAAGCAGTTGCGGAAAACTCCGGAACGCTATGCCATTCTCGAAAAGGTGATCGAAATAAATTCGCACTTCGACATCATGTCGCTCTATCGGGCTATGGAGCAAGATGCCTACCACGTGAGCCGCGCCACCATCTACAACACCATGGAGCTGCTTGTGGAGTGTGGGCTGGTGCGGAAGCATCAGTTTGGCAATCGGCACGCACAGTTTGAAAAGGTAATCGACACCTCCAACCATCACCACCTCATGTGCATTGAGTGTGGAAAAATCAAGGAGGTGAAGGACACTGAGCTAATCAGATATATGAATTCGCGCAAGTATCCGTCGTTTACCACACAACACTTTGCCCTCTACGTCTACGGCATCTGCAACCGTTGTGCCCGCCGGCTGAAGAAGGCAACAGTGGAGAAGAAATAAAATAATTACAAAAAATAAACCAAATTCCAGAAAAGTAATGAAAATTGATGTTCTTTTAGGATTGCA
>CAMFSS010000200.1 GCA_945983195.1 uncultured Prevotellaceae bacterium
CTTAAAGAAACATAGCATTAGTCCATGGGAATTGAGCATATTGATTCCAATGGACTAATGTTCTTTTTTAGGCAGATTAGCCGGCAGAACGTTTTTTGCTATTTTTCATTTAGAGATTCATTTTTATCGACATGAAACGTTTACGTCCAATAATATTGACACTGGCAGCAAGTGCCATATCACTCACCGTGATTGCCGACCGTCCACGGTCTTCAAAGCGCTTTGCCGACAAAATGAGGGAAAGCAAGGAAGCAATGAAGAACGACACATCATCATTCGCCAGCTACTCCAAAAACGTATCTGACACCTACGAGCAGCAACGCCGTGAGATGATTGCCCGCTACATTGCCTATCGCGACAGTGTGATGAAAGAATTTATCGACGCGCTTGGGAAGGATTGGAAAGAGGGCAAATCTGAAAAGCCACTCCCAAAGCCGGTCGACAACTCCGTGCCCCCTGTGATACTCGAAACTGAGCCGGAACAGGATGAAACACCTGCTCCCGAACCCGAAAAGGAAGTTGCTCCGACACCTGAGCCTGAGAAGGAAGCTGTGCCTGCACCCGAACCTCAGAAAGAGCCTAAAAAGGAACCCAAAAAGGATTTGAGCGACAACACAAAGCCTGCAAAGGACACCAAACCCGCGAAAGAAAATAGAAAGCCTCGCGAAAAAGTTGCCCCGGCAGGAATCGGTCCTATCAAGATTGACCAAGTCCTTGTAATTCCAAGCATCAAGGGCTACGAGCCGCCTAAGCCGTTTGTGCCGATTGTCATTCCTGAGGAAACCGTAGTAGTCAAGAAGTGCGAATTCGACTTCTTTGGGAATAAGTTAGCCATACCAATCGACGATGATTGCCGCTTCACGCTTACCGGCAACACCAACTATGGCGTTTCCAAAGCTATGAGCCAAATCTCCAAGAACGACAAATACAGCATCGTGCTGCACGAATGTCTTGAATTGCGCGACAAGCTGAATCTGTGCGACTGGGCTTACTATATGATGCTCAAGAAGTTTGGTGAGGCTTTCTTCGGCAAAGAATGTAATGAGGCAACTCTCTTCACAGTCTACCTTTATCGCATGTCTGGCTACCAGATGCGATTTGCATTCGAATATGATACTCGTGAGCTTTTACTCCTTGTGCGCTGTGACCAAACTGTAGCATTAACGCCTTACCTACAGCCGAACAATGAGCCTTATTACATTTTCAATAAAAAGTTCCCCAATGGTTCAAGTTTTGAATACTGCGACTATGCTCTCCCCAAGGAGAAGTGGATGTCGCTGTCGGTAAAGGAATCTCCAAAGTTGCCTTTGGCTCAAAGCAACGGAAAGCGAACACCTTACAACAAAAAAACTCCGATTGTAAGTTACAGCGTCTACAAGAACCTTGTTGACTTCTACAACACATACCCGATTCCTCGTGATGAGGGAGACTTGCTGTCAACTTGGAAATACTACACCCAGGCACCTATGAGCGCATCTGCCGTTGAGACGCTCTATCCTCAGCTGCGGGAAATGATAGCCGGGAAGTCACAGTATGATGCTGTGAATGCACTTATGCAGTTTGTGCTGGGATTCGAATATGGTTTCGATGACCAAATATGGGGTTACGACCGTCCGTTCTTCCCCGAAGAAACACTATATTACCCCTTCAGCGATTGCGAAGACCATGCGATTCTCTTCACCCGACTTGTGCGCGACCTGCTCAATCTGCCTACCGCTTTCATCTACTATCATCAGGAGCACCTTGCAGCAGCAGTGTGCTTTGATGACGGCAAGCCCTACGGTGACTACATAAAATCGGGTGACCGCATCTACACCGTTTGCGATCCTACTTTCTATGGCTGTAGAGCCGGGCAAACTATGACGACAATGAAGGGCAAACCTGCTGCATTGATTATCATCAAATAGTCAGCCTCTATGCGACCATCGACAAACATAATCGTGAAAGTGCTGGTTGTGGCAATTGTCACAATCAGCCTCTCGCGTATGCTTGTCTACATACCGCTCAATGTGGCATTCTTTGCATCGACAAGCGTTGCCGACATAAACCAGTTCGACATCTACAGCGACTTGCAGCAGGCTCAGGGCGTGATGCCCTACGACAACTCTATCACCGTGGTGACTCTGCCCAACGGCTCCACCCGCTATGAGCTTGCCAATGCGCTGATGATGCTGTCGGAGTGTAACCCGGCGGCTATTTCAGTCGATATTGAAGTCCGCGGCGAAAAAGACCCCGAAATCGACGAGATGCTCATCGAAGCAATAAAAGCCAACAAGAACGTTGTGTTCCCATGCAAACTCGACTGCCTCGACGATACAGCCAAATTCTTTGCCGATGCCGCCATGCTGGGAACATCACTTGGCTACACGAATCTCGACACCCGCGGACGCGACAATGCCGTGATTCGCTCTTTCACCACATTCTATGTAGACACGCTCACTCACGACACAATCTTCAGCCTTCCGCTGCAAGCTGTGCGTATGGTCTACCCCCAAGTAATCGAAGAGCTGAAGAACCGCCATTCGAGCCGCGAGTTCATCAACTTCTCGGTGGATTATCTCACACTCTCCTACGAGGAAATCCCTGATTGGGCCGATGCAATTAAAGGCTCGATTGTGCTGCTGGGTGTCGACACACAAGGCGATGTGCACCGGTGCTCCATCGACCCGCAGATTATCGGGCTGAAAATACACGCCTACACCGCCTCTACGGTGATACGCGGCACGTACATCAAAGAGCTTCCCAAGTGGATTACGGATCTGTTTGCATTCGTGATGATAGTGTTCTTCATATCATGCAACATATTCTTCTCCAAGCGGTTTCCGCGTGCAGGAGGTATCTTGGTGCGTACCACCACCTATTTCCTCTTCTTCGCACTGCTCATATCAAGCTATGTGCTCTTCAATGAACGTGCAGTCTACTCCGATTGCGGCTGGTTCCTGCTTGCAATAGCATTCTGTCCGTGGTCGCTCGACATCTACACCGTTCTCGAGCTGCTCGTGCGCAAGCTCATCGTGTGGTACAAGCGTCTTGCACCGGCAGCAGATAAGGCAATTAACTTGATTAAGAAACATAAAAAACTACGTCAAAAGTAAACAACAAAATCCTTATGAAACGTCAATTCATTCTCACTCTTATGGCTCTTATGCTGTCGATAGGCTGTGCAACCGCCGCCAAAGTCTATCGCATCACCGACATTCACGGTGAAGTGAAAGCCAACGGCTTCGTGCTCAAGCGAGGCAACACGCTGACCGAGAAAGACGAAATCTCGGCACGAAACTCGTCAATTATCAAAATCACCGACAACAAGAATGCCTACACGCTCAAGGTGCTGGGTTCCGGAAAGACTGTGAAGCAGCTTATTGCAGCTCTCCCCGACAAATATGAATCGGCTGTTAGAGGCATTCGCAACAATCTGGCACGCACTGCAACTCCAAAAATCGAATATGGAATGGTGACTATGAGTCGGGAAGTCATGTCGGGTTACGACATTCGTGAAGGCGAAGCTGTAGCTATCTGCAAGGAAGACAGCGTTGGCAACCTCCGAGTGCTGTTTATGCGCTATGATATGGAGAAGCCGCTCGCCTACATGATTCCTGCCGTGTCGTACAACTACCTGCTACGCACCGACATCATCACCACAAAAGGCTCCGACTTCGCCTACGAGTACACCGCTGTGTACGACACACTGTGGAAACCGCTTGAAAAGTATCTCAAGCCCGGTGACACACTCATCTACACTATGGTACCCTATCTTTGCGACATCGACATGAGCCGCATAAAAGTAGATGAAAACAACCGTATGGGCGACCTATACAACCTCTTCTGGCTCGATGGAGCCGACGACTGATTACTCTCACTTACGGCAACAAATAAGCAGGAGCCAATAGCCGGTTTTTTCCCACGCTATTGGCTCCTATTGTATCTGTTTCGGTCAATCGGCTCATCACCGAACTGCCGATTACTCACACATTGAAGCGGAAGTGCATTATGTCGCCGTCTTGCACAACATATTCCTTGCCCTCAACACTCATTTTTCCGGCTTCCTTCACGGCAGCCTCACTGCCATAGTGAATGTAGTCGTCGTATTTGATTACTTCGGCACGGATAAAGCCCTTCTCAAAGTCGGTGTGAATCACTCCTGCACACTGCGGTGCCTTACTGCCACGACGGTAGGTCCAAGCCCTTACCTCCTGAGGCCCCGCGGTGAGGAACGTCTCAAGATTGAGCAGACGGTAGGCGGCACGAATAAGTCGGTTAACGCCCGACTCCGCACGTCCTATCTCATTGAGGAACATCTGGCGCTCCTCGTAGGTCTCAAACTCTGCAATCTCCGACTCAGTCTTCGCTGCCACTATCAGAATTTCTGCACCTTCGTCCTTCACAGCCTCACGCACCATGTCGACGTATTTGTTGCCATTGACGGCACTGTCGTCATCGACGTTGCACACATATAGCACAGGCTTGTTGGTGAGTAGGAACAGGTCGTGAGCTGCACGCAGCTCGTCTTTGGTGTCGAAAGTCACCGTGCGGGCAGCCTTGCCCTGCTCAAGAGCCTCCTTGAAGCGAAGCAGCACCTCAAGTTGCAGCTTGGCAGCCTTGTCGCCTCCGGTGGTAGCCTGCTTCTGCACCTTCGTTATGCGGCTCTCTATCGTCTCAAGGTCCTTTATTTGAAGCTCATAGTCGATAATCTCCTTGTCGCGCACCGGGTCGATCGAACCGTCAACGTGAGTGATGTTGCCATCGTCGAAGCAACGCAGCACATGAATTATGGCATCGGTCTCGCGTATGTTGGCAAGGAACTTGTTGCCCAGGCCCTCACCCTTCGAA
>CAMFSS010000201.1 GCA_945983195.1 uncultured Prevotellaceae bacterium
TTGTTGCTCAGGAACTTATAAATAAAGTTAAATCAAAGTGTTGCGGAATTAAGGTAAACCACATTATAAACATAAATATTCCATAGTGGAATGCGGTAAAAAGAAATTGGTTATCAATGTATTTGTAATTGTTTCCACCAATTGAACTCAAATAAGAAGCATTTATTCCACCACCAAAAATCCATGTAAGAATATCTACTTGCTCAAACATTTCAACATACTGAAACCCTCGGGTGTCACTCTCACTTTTTGTTATCAAGCTATCTACCTCATCACTCCAAGAATCAGAACCTGCAATATAATATATCATAATGATTATGCCAGCTAATATCACAACGCGTGTTATATTTTTAGTTCCTTTTCCCTTCCCTAATTGTATTGAAGCAACTATAAGCAAAAGAAGTGATTGAATCATCCATGACCTATACGTCAGAGAAAAGGCTATAAGGCCACACGCAATAATCATAGCATATACAAATACCCTCTGCCAAATTTTATATTTACGAAAGTCGACAACACAGACAGCAAGCCACCATATCGACAGTACAAGATAAACTGTTACAGGAGTATTGCCCGATAAATTAGCCTCCATCAAGACTATCACTACATTATAATAGCTATAACATAAAACTATATATATTAAGGCCATTATTGGACTTATCTTTTTCAATAACATCCAACATTCATCATCGCCCCCCAAGAGGAGGGCTAATACGGACAAATAAACAAATGGAGAAGTTGACGCGTAGAGGGTTTCAACAAACCCAATAGAATACAGAGTGTGTAAAGTCCAAAATATGACTAATATAATAAGAATTGTTGCCGGAGTCTTGATTACTCTCCAATACTTTTTGTAATTCTTTACTGTGAACGACAAATAGAGAGCTATCGTCAAAGCAAGCAGTTTACATCCGGCTGTTACCATATTAGTAATGCCAATCATAGACATTGCACCATTCTCAATAGTCCATGAGGCATTGGCATATCCAATAATATGGCTAATAAAAGGTAATAATATAACTAATAAAAATAAAAATTTTCTCATTATTTCACAGCTCTAATAGCCCATTTTACAATAAATGGACAAATGAAGATAATATAGCATATATTTGTAATCCAAGGAATTGCATTTACACTTATGGTTGGAGCAAGTGTAAACTTCAATATTATTGAAACTATGGTAAAACAGGTAAATACTACAACCTGTTTTTTTACTATTCCAGCCGCATTAAGAATCATAAAATAGGGTGACATTCCCGACAATATGATTTGCGTGACACACATTCCAATTAAACAAATCATTGAGAACTCAAAATCGCCACCTAACCATAGCTTGAAAGCAAAGGGAGAACATACAATCAACAGAGCTGAACAAATTGTTGAAAAACCTATTGTTATTTTGGCCATTTTTATAGTGTTTTTATGCACCCACCCTTTCTCTCCACGAGCTAAGGCTTCGCCATTGGCTGACCATAGTGGCGTACACAGCATCCCTACTACAATGCTTATAACGCATGCGATTTTATGCAATATTGAGAATGGTGTTGCGTCACTTAAGCTACTGACATTAGCAACTATAAACGTATCAACTGCCAAACCAAAGGTAGTCAGAATTGACAATAAAAAGAAATGCAAACCAGTTTTCAGTAAGTTACGCATCAAGTTTTTGTCAATCAATGAAATACTAAAAACCTTAATAGGCTTTCTCGAATAATACGATACAGAATTAGACACAAATATAACAACTGGGATCAACGATGAAACCCATATTAATGATATTTTGCCACAATCATAACGGCAAATTACGATAATGCTTATCAGACTAAGCACACTTGCAATACATTGCCACCTATCGCTATCGTATCCTTCTTGATAAGCAAGTTGAATCCTTTGGATTAATGATAAGGGGATTGAAATTAATTTAGATAATATTATTGCTAATACTATAGCTGAAACGTATGCCTTTGCATTGTCGCTTCGTGCATTCATTATTTCAACCCAATCAATGATCGGATTAAATATTATAAAAAGAGAACTAAGTAATATACATACAATAGAAAGAATAGCATAGGAATTGAAAATTATCTTCCTTTGAAGCATAATATCATCTTGCCCGCAAGCTCGACTAAGTTGTGTCTGCAATCCATTCCCAAGTCCCAAATCAGCAAATGTGAATAATGCAAAAAATGATGTAACTGCGTTCCATAATCCGTATAGCTCAACACCTAAGTATTCCAACGTCAATCTTATTGTAATAAACGGAATTATTGTAGAAAGCACTTTCGATATTGCAGCAGACAACGCTGTAAGTGCAATTCTCCTTGTACGTTCCTTTTCTCTACCCTCGATTGTTGTGGTATCACCTCTTCTTAGTAGAGGCCTTATCTTATCCTTGAGCTTCATTAACGACATTATTATTGCTTATTTTGATATAAATCTTTCTTTGGGCAATGCCATTAATATATTCTTCTTTTCATTTATTGACATTCGCTTAGTTTGAATGTCCCATTGTTTGTTGCGTTCATAATATTCCTCTATGGTACAAATTATTCTTGCAGGATTTCCAGCCACCACCATTCTTTCAGGTATTGATTTTGTTACAACAGAACCTGCTGCAACTAATACATTGTTGCCAATCGTAACTCCTGGCATTATTAGAGAATTTGTACCTATGTATACCCAATCTCCTATTTTAACTCGTCCAAATATATCGAAATCAGGGTGTTCTTTCCTTACAACATTACCCCCCCATGAGTGAAAATCTTGCAATTCGTAAGTTGGCAATTTGACCCTATGGTTATCAAATATGGTTCTGAACTCCAATGATTTTTCCCAATTAGATTGTTTTTACCTATATCAACTCCTAAATATTTAGCCCAGTTTTCTGCTGAATAAGCGTGTTTCCTGATTAAATAGGAAACACGCTTTAATAGTCCTATTATCTTCATAGTTTTTTACAACTTTCCGTCCACGATTTCGGGATTCAGTGTCCACTTCACATCGTAGATTACGTGATTGTCGTTGAGAAGCGATGCCACATCAAGACCCTCAAACTCCTTGTGAGCAACGGCAGCAATGGCAGCGTTGTATTTGCCTTTCGGGAGTTCGTTGGTGATGTCGATGCCATACTCATGCTTTGCGACCGCAGGATTTGCCCATGGGTCATACACAGTGATATTGAGGTTGTACTCTTTCAAGGCACGGTAGATGTCGATGACTTTGGTATTGCGCACGTCTGGGCAGTTTTCCTTGAATGTGAAGCCAAGAATAAGGATGTTACTGTTAAGCACCTGAATGCCTTTCTTCAGCATCAGCTTTATCACCTGACTTGCAACGTATTCACCCATTCCGTCGTTCATGCGGCGTCCGGCAAGGATAATTTCGGGATTATAGCCGAAGCGCTGTGCACACTGTGCGAGATAGTAAGGGTCAACGCCGATGCAGTGACCACCGACAAGTCCCGGACGGAACGGCAGGAAGTTCCACTTGGTTCCGGCAGCCTCAAGCACAGCCTGTGTGTCGATTCCCATAAGGTTGAAAATCTTTGAAAGCTCGTTCACGAAAGCGATGTTGATGTCGCGCTGCGAGTTTTCAATCACCTTGGCAGCTTCAGCCACTTTCATTGTCGGGGCAAGGTGCGTGCCGGCTGTGATGACCGAAGAGTACACCTCATTTACGATCTTTCCAATCTCAGGAGTGCTTCCCGAAGTCACTTTCTTGATTTTCTCTACGGTGTGGAGCTTGTCGCCTGGGTTGATTCGCTCAGGAGAGTAGCCGGCAAAGAAATCCTCATTGAACTTCAGCCCGCTCACCTTTTCAACCACGGGAATACACTCATCTTCAGTTACCCCGGGATATACGGTGGATTCGTACACCACGATGTCACCCTTGCCAATCACTTTTCCGACGGTGGTGCTGGCACCATAGAGCGGAGTCAGGTCGGGCTTGTTGTCCTTATCGACAGGCGTAGGAACGGCAACCACATAGAAGTTGCTGTCGCGAATCTCCTCAATGTCGGCAGTGCAGCGGAAGCCGTGATTGTTGATTGCATCTTGCAGCAGCTCATCACTCACCTCAAGCGTGGCATCATGCCCTGCCATAAGCGCCTCACAACGCTTGGCATTCATGTCGAAGCCCACCGTCTTGTATTTGGTGGAAAACAGGCGAGCCAATGGAAGACCTACATAGCCTAATCCTATCACACAGATTTTAATCTCTTTCTCCATTTTATTCTACTTTATATTTGGTTTGTTACAAATTGTTCTTGTACCACTCGATTCCCGCATTCAGGCCCCGGGCGACGGCATAGTCCGGCTCATCGCCGAGAAGCCGGTGCGCTTTCGCTATGTCCGCGGGTGAGTGCTTGATGGCGCCCTTGCGGGCGGGACCGAAAATCGGTTCTATATCCTTGCCCAGAGCTTTGGTCAGCGTGTAGTAGATGTCGATAAGGAACTCGCGGCCACCGTATGCAATGTTGTAGGCTTCCCCGGCAGCCTCACTTGGAGCAAGACAAGCCTTCAGATTTGCCTCAATCACATTCTCAATGTAAGTGAAATCACGGCTCTGCTTGCCGTCGCCATTGATAGTCGGTCGTTCGTCGTCGAGAAGCTGCTTGATGAACTTTGGCAGCACTGCTGCGTATGCGCCATGTGGGTCTTGCCGCCGACCGAACACGTTGAAATAGCGCATACCGTATGTGTCAAGTCCGTAGTGTCGTGTGATTTGAAGTGCCCCCTGCTCATCACAACGTTTGGGCCCGGCATATGGGGAATGAAGAGTGCCTTCGATACCATCAGTCTTAGGAAGATTAGGAGGCTAGCCATA
>CAMFSS010000202.1 GCA_945983195.1 uncultured Prevotellaceae bacterium
GTAGTGGCAATTTCACTATGATTTTTCCTTCTGCGTCCATGTAAAAAAGTTTTATTAAAGTTTGTTCGTGTCTGCAAAAGTAGTAAAACCTTTTTGAAAAACACCAATTTTTATTTGATAAATTTTTGCGATGTTGTGCAGTTGTGTTCGTCGCGTAGCTCTATGATGTATAAACCGCGTGGCAAATTGCGTGTGTCAATGGTGAATTGACACCCGGGAGAAGACATTGTGCTGACCGTAGCTCCCTGGGCTGAAATGATGCGTGCGTGCACCACAGATATGGCTGATTTCACGGTGATTTGGTCGCGCAGCACGGTGATTTCAGCATTGTCAATTACGTTGTCTTCCACTGATGCAACCACAAATGCCGGATCGCTTTCGTAGTAATTGGCGTCGAATGCCGTGACGGCGATATCTTCCGTTTCATTATCACTTGTGAAAGTGAAGGTGCATTCGGTGATGTAGTGACCTACACAGCGTGTTATGTCGTCGATGTGCTTGGGTCGCTTGGCGCGGTACACGCAATAATATTTCACAGGTGTGCCATCTTGGCTTTCGCTTGGTGCACTCCAAGTGACGGTGTGTGTGTTGCCTTGTGAGTGAATTGACACGCCGGTTGGAGCGTTTGGCTTAGTTTTTCCGCAATTGTATTCCATTGGAGGTATGTTGGCAGGATATTTGAAATACGTGTCCTGAAGCTGGCTGTATAGCTCTTTGTCTAATTCGATCTCGAGTTGGATCCGTGAATTTGTTCGGTGCGGAAGAAGCATACGCCCTCCACGCCTTGAGCTTCGCGTGCTTTCTCAATCTGACCGGTTATTTCGCTTACCGCCCAGTTGTTGGAGTCGGCCATCTTGTAGGGTGCGAGTCCTGCTACAATATGTCGTGAGTAATTTGTCTGCTCAGCCCACATCTGCATGTGCGGAGTGAATCCGTATTTCTCGTTCCAGTAGAGCTGTGGGAAGGCAATGTCCTGTTTGCCGGCATTCATCCACTCTACGGGGTCTTGGAATACGCCGTAGGCTTCCATATTTCCGTAACCGGGAGCTCTTTTGTAGGTGCCTATAGGCATGATCCATGCCGTTGCCATATTTGGAATATGAGCTGCTGTCGTTGAAGTCGGTGAGAGAGGTAGTCGGATAGCGTGTGTAGTCGAAATTGGTGCCGTCGAAGTCATAGTTGGTAATTAGCTCGCGGTAGAGGTCGAGCAGATACTGACGCACTTCGGGCAGTCCGGGATCGAGATAGTAGGCTCCGCTGTATTCGATGCACCATTCGGGGTGTTCGAGGTAGGGGTGCTTGATGGGATTTGAAGCATATCGCTTGGCCTCGTTTGCGGTGCCGATGCGATAAGGCACTATCCATGCGTGACACTCCATTCCGCGCTTGTGACATTCGTCGATTACGAATGTGCATGGCTCCCACGAGAGATTCACGTTTCCATTGCCGGTGAACGTCTTCATCGAGGGCTGGTACGACGATTTCCATATTACGTCGCCTTTCACCTGCACTTGCAGCAAGATGGTGTTGAAGTTGGCTGCTTGCAGCTTGTCAAGAATGTCGATAAGGCTTGATTTCTGTGTTGCCTCCGATGTCGATTGTGGCCAGTCGAGACCGCTGTTGGTGGTGAGCCACACGGCTCTTATTTCATGCTTGGGCTGTGCGTTGATTGCAATCGTCAGCAGAATCGCAGGCAGAAGTGATAAAATTTTGCGGTACATAATCATGCGTTTTGTGGGTTAGTTGTTTAATGTTTTGAAAAACTGTGTATTTGTTTGCGGTACAAATATATTTATAAAAGCTCTAATTTCAATGCTTTTCGGGCGGAAAAAATTTACTGAGTCAAAGAAAAACATTTATTAATATAAAATTTAGCATTTGTGCGAGCAAAAAGGCGTATATTTGCAACTGAAAATTTTGGCTCGGTTCGGGTTTGTGACGTGGAGCCAAAAAAATAGAACAACGATAAAAACTTTTATGACTGAAGATAACACATTGTTAACTACTATAATTGAAGGAATACAAGAAAGAAAAGGCAAGGATATAGCGATTGTGGATTTGAGCGCAATGGAATATGCCACGGCGCAGTGCTTTGTGATTTGTTCGGGAACGTCGACCATGCACGTGTCGTCGGTTGCCGACTGCATTCAGGAATATGTGGAAAAGCACACTGGCGTAAAGCCTTACGCTTCCGATGGCTATCAGAACTCACAGTGGATTGTAATTGACTATGGCACGATATATGTGCACGTTTTCATGCCTGAAAGCCGTGAGCTTTACAATTTGGAACAGCTTTGGAACGATGCTGCTATCACTTTGGTGCCTAATCTTGACTGAAGCGTTGGCTAATACACTATTTTTTAATATAAATTTCTAATAATGGACAATAACATTAATAAAGATAATAAGCCCAAAGGCGGCAAGAAGATGTCGTTCAGCATCTATTGGATGTACGGATTCATTGCCTTGGTGCTATTCGGCATCTATTACGCCCAGGATAATTCGGTGGGTAAGGAGGTAGGCTGGAGTGAGCTTGAATACTACGTGTCGCAGGGTGGTGTGAAAAACTTTGTGGTGGTTGGCAAGTCAGTTAAGGCAGAGCTTACCGACTCTCTTGCCAAGGCAATGTTCGGAAAGGAGGTTACACAAACCAAAGGCGGGAAAGTCCATATATTGGCGAAGGGTCCATCGCAAGACCGTATCAACGATAAAATCGACCAGTGGCGTGCCGCCGGATATTTCAGCGGAAAGGTGGAATATGAGGAGGAAACGAGCGGTTGGACGTCGGTTCTGTTCACATTTGGCCCTATTTTGCTGCTTGTGGCACTTTGGTACTTCATAATGAAACGTATGTCGGTAGGGCCGGGTACAGGTGGCGGCATATTCAGCGTGGGAAAGTCAAAAGCAAAGCTGTTTGATAAGGACAACAATACCAATGTCACTTTCAAGGACGTTGCCGGGCTGCAAGAGGCTAAGACTGAGGTGGCTGAGATTGTTGACTTCCTGAAGAATCCCCAAATCTACACCGAGCTTGGCGGAAAGATTCCCAAGGGCGCATTGCTCGTAGGACCTCCGGGCACCGGTAAGACGCTGCTTGCCAAGGCTGTTGCCGGTGAGGCTAATGTGCCGTTCTTCTCGCTCTCAGGCTCCGACTTTGTGGAAATGTTTGTGGGAGTGGGTGCTTCGCGTGTGCGCGACTTGTACCGCCAGGCGAAGGAGAAGGCTCCCTGAATTGTGTTTATCGACGAAATTGATGCTGTGGGGCGTGCGCGCGGCAAAAATCCCAATATGGGGACTAATGATGAGCGCGAAAGCACTCTTAACCAGTTGCTTACTGAAATGGACGGCTTCGGAACCAACAGCGGTGTGATTATTCTTGCGGCTACCAACCGTGCCGACATTCTCGACAAGGCTCTGCTGCGTGCCGGACGCTTCGACCGCCAGATATATGTGGAGCTTCCCGACCTCAATGGCCGCCGTGCGATATTCAATGTGCATCTTGCAAAAATCAAGAAGGACGAAAGCGTTGATGTTGACCTGCTTGCACGCCAGACGCCGGGCTTCTCGGGTGCTGACATTGCCAATGTGTGCAATGAGGCGGCACTCATAGCTGCTCGACACAAGAAGAAGATTGTGCAGCGACAGGACTTTATGGACGCTATCGACCGAATAATCGGCGGACTTGAGAAGAAGACCAAAATCACCACTGCCGAGGAGCGCAAGTCGATTGCCGTACATGAGGGCGGTCATGCTGTGGTGAGCTGGCATTTGCAGTATGCCGACCCGCTGGTGAAGGTTACGATCGTGCCGCGCGGAAATGCACTTGGCGCAGCGCACTATTTGCCCGAGGAACGTCAGATTATGCCCACTCAGGCACTTCTCGACAAGCTCTGCTCGCTGCTGGGCGGTCGCGCTGCCGAGGAGATATTCATGGGCTGCATATCAACCGGTGCGATGAACGACCTTGAGCGAGCCACCAATATGGCATACGCTTTGGTGGTGTACTACGGAATGAGTGAGCGGCTGCCGAATATATCCTATTACGACTCTACCGGGCAGAACTACGGTTTCACCAAACCCTACAGCGAGGAGCGTGCAAGGATAATTGATGAGGAGGTTTCGCGAATCATTGCCGAGCAGTATGAGCGTGCGAAGCTGATTTTGTCGCAGCATGAGGAGGGGCATCGTGAGCTGACGGAGGTGCTGCTTTCGCGTGAGGTGATTTTCACCGAAGATGTTGAGAGAATTTTCGGCAAGCGTCCGTGGCACTCTCGCACTGAGGAGATTATGGATATTGCGCAGTCTCATGAGACGGAGGAAAAAGACGATGCAGATACCGATGGAGGCTCTGTGGCTACGCCGCCGCCTTTCAATGGCAAAAAATAAATTGTCATTATTCGTCTGAAAAATTTGGTGGATTGCAGATATATTATTAATTTTGCAATACAGAAAGATGAGAAAAAAACCACATCAAAGCAGACTGGGAAACTCATCAAATATTTATGAAATGCCGAGACAAGCTTTCGTTTCCAATGGCGGGCCCCAACCTATTTATTAGGTGCTTTCATGCCAGGCGGATTACAAAGGATAGGAAGCCCTCAAATCCTGATTATCGGAGTTTCATCGTATCCCTTTGATGTGGCTCTTATACCGATGCCGATGTAGCTTAATACCACATCGGCATCGCCTTTTTTTGGGGTAGGTGCAAATTGGGGGGAGGGTGATGGTTGAAGTTCAGGGGAAATGTGGGGATATGTTTTACAACATGACGTTTGGGGGGGGTAAATGGGTGACTGGGAGGGTTTAGCGTATAAA
>CAMFSS010000203.1 GCA_945983195.1 uncultured Prevotellaceae bacterium
GTGTGGGATTGGGTATGATTGGTTTTTTCGGTGGCGGTGCGCTGCTGCTCTTGTCGATTGTAAGCAACATTTGCGCATTCTACACACATTCTATTGCCGTGAACAAGAGCTACGCAATAGTGACCATACCTTCAGCCACGCTCAGCACTTCTCCCCGTGTTCCAAAGGACAAGAGCGAGGAGGCATTTATGCTCAATGAAGGCACAAAGATTGAGATTATTGACTCGGTAGAGAGCAGTGTGGGTGGTGAAAAAGTGATGTGGCTCGACGTGAAAGCCGACGAGCAACATCGTGCATGGATTCGTTCTACCGATGTGGAGCAGATATAGTCAGAGTGGGACTACAAAGTTGCAATTGCGCTGAGAATTGCAAGCGCAGCCATACCAAGGCACGCGAATATCAAGGCAATTCGCTTTAGAAGATTGCGCGCACTCATTTTGCCCGGATTGATGAACCGGCTTTGCGCATAGCAGAATGCAGCCATAAAGAAGCAGAAATCATCGGTGAGTCCGTAAATCGGACCGTCGAAGTCGATAGGAATTATTATGTAGGCTATAGCTGCCACGAGTGCAGCTATAGCTAATATTTTGCCAGTCAGGGTGTTATTTGGCAGTGTCATAGCTTCTCTATTGTGTGATTGGCAACAATTATTTCTGTGGAAGAATTTCAATCCAGTAACCGTCGGGGTCTTCAATGAAGTAGAGACCCATATCGTGGTTCTCGTAGCACACTACTCCCATTTCCTTGTGATAGACACGCATTGCATCGTAGTCGCCGGCAACGCGCATACAGAGGTGAAACTCACATTCTCCAAGGTCGTAGGCTTGTGGGTGTTCCTTGAGCCAAGTTAGTTCGAGGAGGAAGTCGGATGTGTCATCAGTGATATAAACGATAATGAAAGAGCCGTCCTCGGCATTGATTCGGCTTTTCTCTTTGAGGTTGAGAGCCTTGGCATAGAAATCTATGCTTCGGTTGAGGTCGGTTACATTGAAGTTGAAGTGGTCGAATTTTGCTTTTATTTCCATATATATCAGGTTGTTATATTAATATTTTCTTATTTATACGATAGCTATGCTTTCGCCGGGGTGCATACAGTGGTATTCTCCTGATGCAGTGCAATATAAATTGAATTGGCACGACTTTTCATAATCACCCCATTGATGCATGGGAATGAAGTGTTCTACGTTGATAGTATGTAGGAATTGGCGTGCACCGAGTGAAAAATCACCGCCAATTCTCGGATCTACCGGGAACATAGCAACGTGAGCCATTGGAAATTCAGCCTTTATGTCGCGAAGAATTGCAAGATAATTGCCTTCGGCAGCCTTTATTTCCTGTGGAGTCGATTCCTCACTCCAGTGCCAATTGTTGAGGTCACCGGCGTGGAAAATTCGCTTGCCCGCAGTTTCGACCATATAGGAAACGCCAATGTCGGTTGAGCCGAAAGCGTGAATATGCACGTTGTCATCGCCCCATGTTGTTCCTCGGCGCAATGCTATGATAGAAGCCGGAAGCGGAATAGCCTGCTTGCGGTGTGTCAGCTTGCGATTCAGCTCATTTGCAATGAGATATGTGAATTGTGTTGACGTATAAACCTTTTCCCATTGGAAAATACGGTGATTGAAGTGGTCGGGGTGTGAATGAGAAGCAAACACATACACAGTGCTTGAGCGAGAGAGCACATCGGGCATCACTTGATGCACATCGGTATAGAAATCGAATACCAATGTGCAGCCATTGCCACATTCGAGTGCAAAACCGCTATGTCCGAGATACCATATTTTCATTGCACGAATACTTTTTTTCGAGTGTAAAATTACGAAAAAATCCGCATTTAGCGACACGTTTATGTGCATAATGTATGAGGCTTTGTAGTGCTGAATTTGCAAATAAGGGGGATTGTGACTATTTTTGTGGTGGATTTTAACTACAATATGCGCTTATTTATGGCAGACATTGATTTTGACATACTTGCAATGAAAATTCCGCAGCCCGAGCCGGAATGTGGCAGTGTGCTTATTGCAGAGCCACTTCTTGATGATGGCTGTTTCAGCCGTGCTACGGTGTGTGTCATCGACCATTCACCTGAGAATGGCACTATGGGGCTGGTTACCAACCGATTGTCGCATTATAAGTTGCAAGAGGTGGTTGATGGAATTGATACGCATGAGGATATACCAGTGTATGTAGGCGGACCAGTGCATCACGACCGTCTGTATTATATCCACACATTTGGTGAGGATATTCCTGAGTCGGTTGAGATTGTGCCGGGGCTATACGTAGGAGGCGATTTCGACCGCGTGAAGGAATTGATAAATATGGGCGCAGTTGTGAATGGAAATATGCGCTTTTTTGTGGGCTACAGTGGTTGGGAAAAGGGGCAGTTGAGAGGTGAGCTCGACCGGTTTGAATGGGCTGTAGGCTCAATTGATCCTTTTGATGTGCTGCATCTCAGTGAGAATGAGGCTTGGAGGGAGGCTGTGAAGCACCTCGGTGACCGCTATCGAGTGTGGCTCAATCTGCCTAAAGATGTGGAACTCAACTGATTATTTGTGACCAAGGAGGAGCAGAATGGCACGCTTATAGGCGTGACACTCCTTGTGGTAATTGAGGAAGCGGTGCACCAACACAGGCACATATATTCCTCCCACCCAAGAGAGCGTGGTGTGTACCCACCATGGCATAGGCAGGAAATGGTGCAGCACTTGCTGGCTGGCAACATTTACGTACCATGAAAGCAGGAAAATCAGATATGTTGAACCTGACAGGTGGTCGAGAATGGTTATTTTGTGCTTTTCGAGCAACAATGCTATTGAAATTGTCATCATAATTCCAAATATGGAGCTGCAAAGTTGTAGAATTGTAGATTGTAATGATTCGTTCATAAAGAAGCATCCCGCCCAGCCAACAACGCAGCCTATGGGGAACAAAGGACGTGTCCAAGGAATTTTGCTGATAAAACTCTTATAGATTGTACCACACATTGCGCCTAAAACGAAGAATATGAGCAGTGTGCCAACTTCATTCAGTGAGAAAAGTGTCACTTCATTCAGGCAGCCTGTGAGATAGGTGATCAGCGAAATTGTGAGCAGCACTGTGAACCACAACATACGCTTTGACATTTGCTTGGTACACAGCATAATAGGATATGTGATTAGCATACAGATGAATGACATCTGCAAAAACCATGTGTAGAGCACAGGGGCGGTACCGTAGTGGAGGAAACAATTGATGAAGTTGTTGATTGTTAACTCTATGGATTCATCGGCAATGGCGCTGAGCATAGCTCTGGGGAAGAATGTGACGGTATTGAGAACAAGGAAAGGCAGGAGGAGTCGCCATGACTTGTTGATGACAAACTCTCCATAGCTGCGGTGCGTTGGTCGCGACATGAAGCAGTAGGCAAGAGTGTAACCCGATGTGAATGTGAACAGGGGCATTCGCATCACCATGAAGATGCGATAGAGCACAGTGTCTTCAAACACACCATTCCACTCATGGAATGAGTGACCGAATACCACGAGGATTATTCCGATGACTTTGAGGTAGGATATATATTTCTGCCGTTCCATTATGCTGCTTTGTGCTAAATGAGTGTATATGAGGTTATCCGTTCTCGTTTGAGCTTGCTGATAGTTGTCATGTCGGGCGATACGAGTAATACTTTGCCACCACGGTTTATGCAAGCTTTGATGAGAGGAATATCGTCGCTGTGGTCGGTTATTACAGCTTCAAGTGTCAGTTTTTCGGTATCGAGATATTCCTCGACCCTTGATTTCTTTCTCTCACCCCGGCACTCTGTGAGCTTCATTTGTTGTGGCATCTCGGTGGCAATGCAATGATTGCAGCCTGAGATTGCAGCGATGTGTGCCGCATAGAGAGCAGGAGCAGCCGATGCAAGAATTACTTTAACTCCGCGGCGGCGGGCATCGCTTATTATGTTTGCAACCTTTTCATTGGTGAATGAGGTGATTTGTGAGGCGAATTCGTGCAGTTGGGCATCGGAGAGAGTGTGTGCAGCAATGTTCATCACAGTGTGCTTGAGAGTGGAGTGTGGGAAAATGCGCAACGCACGTGTGGCAGCAGCAATTGTCAGCCGAAGCAATGCTATCAGCTTCATTTTTTGAGCAGCAGCCTTGGCTGTGAACTTTATAAAATGATGAAAAGTGTTCACAGTGACAAGCGTTTCGTCGAGGTCTACAACAATTGCCGGTGTCATATTTTCGAGTCGATTGCCCATGGGAAGCGAATTAAAGTACGATTGTTGAAAATATAATAATTGCTTGTTACAGAGGGGGAAGGAGTTGTGATAGTCACTACGGCTGATCGAATCTCACACTCAGGTAAACGTTCACGCAAGGTGTTGATTACCAGCAGCATTGTAGCTCCGGTGTCGATGGCATCATCAACTACGAGAATGTGCTTGGCACTTAGGGTGCAGGGTATATTGATTTCAGCATCGCGGCGTGCGCGTTTGCGGAATTGTGCAAGACCGGATTCTGGCATTCGCATTGCATTGAGCAGCCAAACCGGGAGGATTCGGAAGATAGATTTCACCCATTTATTGTTTTTCTGTTTGTGTGTGGGGCGGCTTACGGTCACTTCAGTGCATACGGCATCGCTGAAAGACTTTGCTACTTCGCGAGCAACGTATGCACCACCATTGCGAATGCCTATGATGCAGTCGGGCCGGTATCCATCGGAAAATATACGCTCTGCCAGCTTTTGGCAGAGTGCCTGAAAATCAGTGCTATTTACGGTGATAACTCTCATTGTCGCACACTTTGTTATGATAGGTATTTCCCTAATGTCAA
>CAMFSS010000204.1 GCA_945983195.1 uncultured Prevotellaceae bacterium
ATGCGATGCAGGTGCTTGCCGAAATGTATCCCGACCACAAGGCATTTGAACTTGAAGGGGCAGAGAAACGCTTTGGTATGTTTGACAAGGTGTGCGGAAGCGACCAAATTCGCCTCCGTTTCACAAAGAACTACCGTGTGGCCGACATCATCGACTACTGGAACAAAGATGCTGAAGCCTTTAAGGTAAAATCGGCAAAATACTATTTATACAGATAGCTTCTTTAGCTAATGCGGCTTAAACAAAACAATTATGGACGAGCAATATAAAAAGTTTCTCAAGGCTGCCCGCGAGTTTATCCCGAAGGACAGACTCTACACCAACGACCTTCACTGCCTCGCATGGGGCACCGACGCCGGATTCTACCGCCATCTGCCCAAGATAGTGGTGCGGTCGAAAGATGAAGATGAGGTGGCGCGGCTGTTGCGCCTTGCCGACAAGCTGGAGCTTCCGGTCACATTCCGCGCTGCAGGCACAAGTCTGTCGGGACAGGCTGTGACCGATTCAATCCTGATTGTGGCAGGGAAGCACTGGGAACGCTATGAGGTGTCGGCTGATGCCGCAACCATCACTTTGCAGCCTGGAATCATCGGCGAGCGTGTGAATGAGTTTCTCAAGACATACGGCCGGATATTATCGCCGTACGCGGCATCTAAGAAGTCGGCATTGGAGTGGGGTATTCTGAGTAACAACGCCTCGGGAATGAACTGCGGCACTCATGCCAACAGCGACCGCATACTCCAGTCGCTGCGCATAGTGCTTGCCGACGGTACTGTGCTCGACACCGGCGACCGCCGAAGCTGCGACAATTTCCGCCGCACGCACCCCGACTTTATTAAGAAAATCGAGGAACTTCGCGACCGCGTGAATGCCGACAAGGAGCTTGTGGAGCGAATAAAGTACAAGTATGCCATTAAGAACGTCACCGGACTCAACATCTATCCGTTTGTTGTCTATACCGACCCTTTCAAGATTATTACCCACCTGATGGTTGGCTCGGAAGGAACACTTGGCTTCGGCAGCGAATTCAAGATGTCAACCGGGCACTTGCACAAGCACTCGGCGAGCGCAATGCTCTATTTCAGCGATATGCGCACTGCCTGTGAGGCAGTAGTGGCAATGAAGAACGGCCCGGTGTACAGTGCCGAAATGCTCGACAAGAAGTCGCTCTCATCGGTCAACGACACTACCGGTGAAGGGCTTACGGCAGTACTCACCGAGACCAAAGCCGACACAAAAGAGGAACTTGACAAGAACATTGCTGCTATCAATGACATTCTGAAGCCATTTAAGCTGTTTGTACCCGCAAAGTTTACCGACAATCCGGCTGAATACTCAAAATATTGGGCTATCCGCTCGGGTATATTCCCGTCGGTGGGTGGCACGCGACCGCTTGGCACCACGGTGATTATTGAAGATGTGGCATTCCACATTGAGGATTTGCCAAATGCCACAGTCGACCTTGCCGAAATGCTTGTGGAGCATGGTTATGACGATTCGTGCATCTACGGGCACGCACTTGAGGGCAACTATCACTTCATCATAGCACAGGATTTCCACGATGATGCCGAAGTGAAGAAGTATCAGGGGCTTATGGAAGCCGTGGAGAAGCTGGTCGTTGAAAAGTACGACGGTTCGCTGAAGGCCGAACACGGCACAGGTCGCAATATGGCACCATTCGTGAAGAAGGAGTGGGGCGAGAAGGCATACGCGATAATGAAGGAGGTGAAGCAGCTTTTCGACCCGAAGAATCTGCTGAATCCAGGTGTGATTTTCAACGACGACCCGGAGTGCTACATAAAGCACTTCAAGCCAATGCCGCTCACCAACGACCACGTGAACAAGTGCATTGAGTGCGGATTCTGTGAGGTGAATTGCGTGACGTGCGGATTTACGCTTTCGTCGCGCCAGCGCATTGTGGTGCAGCGCGAGCTTTCGCGGCTTCGTGCCACCGGCGACGACCCTGCACGCCTCAAGCGGCTTGAGAAGCAGTTCATCTATTATGGCAATGAGACGTGTGCCGGCGACGGACTGTGCAGCACATCGTGCCCCATGAAGATAAATGTGGGCGAAATGATACATGACCTCCGTGCCGAGCGACTTCCTAAGGGCAGCCTTGGCTACAAGATAGGCAACTACACCGCAAATAATCTGCACCGTGTGGAGAGTGCCCTGCGACCGGTGCTTACTGCCGCAGGAAGCATTCAGAGCGTTGTGGGCGATTCGGGTGTGCGCGGCATTGGGAAGGCGATGCACAAGCTCGGTCTGCCACAATGGACTCCGGCACTGCCCGGTGCACACTATTCGGGCAAGCACACGCTGAAATGCAGCCCGAAGAAGGTGGTGTATTTCCCAAGCTGCATCAACCAGACCATGGGAGCCGCAAAAACCGATGCCGTGAAGGTGGATTTGGTGGACAAAATGGTGGATTTGCTCCAGAAGGCAGGTTGGGAAGCTGTGTTCCCCGAGGGAATGAGCAACTTGTGCTGCGGCACTATCTGGGAGAGTAAAGGTATGCCCGACATTGCCGACCGCAAAACAGCCGAGCTTGAAGAGGCACTGCTGAAGGCATCGAAGGGAGGAAAATATCCCATTATGTGTGACCAAAGTCCATGCCTGCACCGTATGAAGGAGAAGATGAAAAAGGTGACAGTGCTTGAGGCTGCCGAGTTCCTGCACGACTATGTGGTTGCCGACCTCGACATTACCCCTATTGACGAGCCGGTGGCAGTGCACATCACGTGCTCTACGCGCAAAATGGGTCTTGCCGACAAAATCATAGGCTTGGCACGAATGTGCTCTAAGAATGTGATTGTGCCCGAGGAGGTAGGTTGCTGCGGATTTGCCGGCGACAAGGGGTTCACTCACCCAGAAGTCAACCGCTGGGCACTGCGCAAGCTGCGCCAGCAGCTTGAAGTGGCAGGCGTGAAGCGCGGATTCTCCAACAGCCGCACTTGTGAGATAGGACTATGCACCAATACCGGTGTGCCTTATCAGTCGATAGCGTTCTTAATTGATGAATGTAGTAAATCTAAAACAAAATAAATACACAATCAAAATTACTATTATGACGACACAAAAACCATCAGGACGTTTACTCTCGCTCGACATACTGCGAGGCGTGACAATAGCCGGAATGATTCTCGTGAACAATCCCGGCTCGTGGAGCGACATTTTCGCCCCGCTTCGCCACGCTGCGTGGAACGGACTGACGCCGACCGATCTCGTGTTCCCATTCTTCATGTTCATAATGGGAATATCTACCTACTTCTCGTTGAGAAAATTCGACTTCCAACCGTCGCGCGAGCTGATGGTGAAGATTTTCCGCCGCACGGTGCTGATTTATCTCATCGGGCTTTTCATTGCATGGTTCAGTAACTTCTGCTACGGTTTGTCGCGTGCCGATGCAGCACTTCCATTCAGCCAGCGGCTCGCTGATGCTGCCAACAGCTTCAGCCATCTGCGCCTTGTGGGTGTGATGCCACGATTGGCAATATGCTATTGCGCTGCGTCGCTCATAGCGGTGTTTATCCGTCACAAGCTGATTCCTTGGATAATAGGAGGCATACTTGTAGTCTATGGCGTGCTGCTTCTTGCATTCCATGGCTATGACTTCACTACCGACAATATTATCTACATTGTCGACAATGCCATTCTCGGAGAGCAGCACATGTATCGCGGACTGACCGTTGATGGCGTGAATATGCCGTTTGACCCCGAAGGACTTCTCAGCTCACTGCCTGCCATTGCGCATGTGCTTATCGGCTTTGTGTGCGGTGAGGCAATAATGAGCACCAAGGACAACTACAAGCGTATAACCGACTTGTTCATTACCGGCACTTGCCTCATGTTTGCCGGATTCCTTCTCGATTACGGACTTCCCATCAACAAAAACATCTGGTCGCCCACATTTGTGCTCACCACATGCGGACTTGCCGCCAGCTTTTTGGGATTGCTCATCTGGATTATCGACATAAAAGGCTACAAGGCATGGAGCCGCTTCTTTGAGTCGTTTGGCATCAATCCGCTGTAACTCTATGTGCTTGGCGGTGTGCTTGCCATACTGTTCGGAAGCATCAAGGTGCCGTTTACCGATGGTATGATTTCAATCAAGTCGCTCATCTACAAGGAGACACTTTTGCCGATGCTTGGTGATGCCTCTGTAGCATCGTGCATCTATGCATTGCTCTTTGTGTGTCTGAACTGGATTATTGGATATATTTTGTACAAAAAGAAAATTTACATAAAGATATGATTTTAATTGCTGACTGTGGATCGACCAAGATAGATTGGTGCGTCCTCAATGGAAAAGAGAAAGTGGCACAGGTGTTCACCTGCGGTATGAACGCTATGATGCTCACTGAGGAGGAGATGTTTGAGACAATCAAGAACGAACTCGTTCCTCAAATCAACGGTATGGAAATTACCGAAGTTTATTACTATGGCGCATTCTGCCAAGTCGAGAACTTTATCATCAATATACTCAAAAAAATAAAGCACAACATTCCAAGTGCAGAGAAAATCGAGGTGCAGAGCGACTTGCTTGCCGCTGCACGCGCACTCTGTGGCGACAAGCCCGGCATAGCGTGCATTCTTGGCACAGGCTCCAACTCATGCTACTACGATGGCAAGGAGATTGTTGACAATGTTTCGCCGCTCGGCTATATTCTCGGCGACGAAGGCAGTGGTGCCGTGCTTGGCAAACTGCTTGTGGGTGATGTGCTCAAGAACCAGTTGCCGAAGGAGCTTTGCGACAAATTCATGGAGCAATTTGGACTGACACGCCAGATTATCATTGAGAATGTATAT
>CAMFSS010000205.1 GCA_945983195.1 uncultured Prevotellaceae bacterium
GTTGTTGGGGGTGGCGGGGTTTTTGTGGTGGGTTGAGGGGTGTGTGGGTATGGTCGGTGTGGTTGCGGGGTGCGATGTGGTCTCTTACGTAAACGTGACTTATGAGGCCTCCTGCATTCTGGCAGGGGAGAATGCCGGTTCGGTGCTCGACCACAAGCTGTGGCTTGCTGCCGCCAACTATGTGCCTACCGACGACACACTGATTCCTACGGGCGAAGTGGCTGCCGTGGCAGGAACGCCGATGGACTTCACAGCTCCCAAGGCTCTTGGTGCTGAAATAAAGGCCGATTTCCCGGCACTTGTGTATGGCAAGGGATATGACAACTGCTGGCTCGTCGACGGCTGGGACAAGACGCTCAAGTGCATTGCCCGCCTCACTTGCGAGGCTGCCGGTCGTGCCCTTGAGGTGTGCACTGACCAACCCGCAGTGCAAGTGTACACAGGCAACTGGCTTGCCGGCTCGCCCATAAGCAAGAGCGGACGCAGCTACAACGACTACGATGGTGTGGCAATTGAGTGCCAGGGTGTGCCCGATGCGCCAAACAAGCCGCAATTCCCATCGCAGGAGCTTAAAGCCGGTGAAGTGTATAGCCGCAACATCGTGTTTGCCTTCAAGGCATTGTAAAAACTATTCAATCAAACTAAAATTTACTAAAACAAAAAAATACAAAGGAGAATACAGAATGAAACCTACATTATTCCTTTTAGCAGCAGGTATGGGAAGCCGCTATGGCGGATTGAAGCAGCTCGACACACTCGGTCCTCAAGGACAGAGCATTATGGACTACAGCATCTATGATGCCATCAAGGCCGGTTTCGGCAAAATCGTGTGGGTAATCCGTCGCGACTTCGAGCAGCAGTTCCGCGAGCAGATTCTTTCGAAATATGAAGGTCACGTTCCCTGCGAACTTTGCTTCCAGTCGCTCGATGCACTTCCTGAGGGATTCACAGTGCCTGAAGGCCGTGTAAAGCCATGGGGTACCAACCATGCCGTGATGATGGGAAAGGACGTAATCAATGAGCCTTTTGCCGTGCTCAATTGCGACGATTTCTACGACCGTGACGCATTCATGGTGATGGGCAAGTTCCTCTCAGAGCTTCCTGAGGGCAGCACCGGCCGCTATGCAATGGTGGGCTTCAGCGTGAGCAACACCCTCTCGGAGAGTGGCACAGTGAGCCGCGGCATCTGCGAGAACGATGAGAAGACCCACATGCTTACAGGCGTGGTGGAGCGCACTAAGATTGAGCGCCATGATGGAGTGGTACAATATCTCGACGAGAACGACGAGTGGGTATCAATCCCCGACAATGCTCCTTGCTCAATGAACTTCTGGGGCTTCACTCCCGACTACTTCCAGCACAGCGAGGAATACTTCAAGCAGTTCCTTGCCGACCCGAAGAATCAGGCAAACCTGAAGAGCGAGTTCTTCATTCCATTGATGGTGGATACGCTCATCAAGCAGGGCAAGGCAACTTGCGAGGTGCTGCCTACGACTTCGAAGTGGTTTGGCGTGACCTATCCTGAAGACCGTCCGGAGGTGGTAGCTAAGCTTGCCAAGCTCCACGAGGAGGGTCAGTATCCCGACAAGATGTTCTAATAATCGCTACGATTGACAGCGACACACATAAAAAGCTCCGTAACACACTCAACAGCGGTGTTACGGAGCTTTTTGTTATTGGGCTAATGGGATATTTCGTAGCGAGTTGCCATTATTTTTTGGAAACACCACCTAATAAGGCTTTTGCGGCTCTTTTGCTTTCACGTGCTGAAGCTCCCGTTTTGTCGGAGTTTACGCTCATGCCCGGGAGGACAAAACAACTTGATTTCTCATAGTGAATGCGGCAACGGGTGTCGAGAATAGCTTTAGAATCGACAGAGCCTTGAAGCTGTACTCTCGGAGCTTGATTGGTCGACATGCTACCTGCTGACTTGTAGGCTACGATATCTTTAAGGAAATAATTCAGTGTAAGCGATTTGCTTACAGCGCAATCCTCGGTCATTGAGTAGCTTACCATAAATGAGAATGTTATGGGCGACGTTTCGGCTGTATAGGAGAACTTTTGCGTTTCCTGCAATTTTTGGTCTTTGTCGAGATTCATTACCCATTCGCGTGAGCCGTAACTTGAGAAGTAAGCATTCATAAACAAACCGGGAACCTTTGAATCGGTCGGACCACCGAGATAAGAACCGTCGAGGTTGAACATAAACATTGGCTCAAGTTCGCGTGTAGCCATAGGTGGAATGGCAACGACGCGCTGCGAATAGGCTACGCTTGTAGAGCTGTTGGTGCTGGCACCACCAAGGCTGACACCTGCACCTATGTTCACTGCGCTACCTGTGCTGCTCACCGAGGTGTTGATAGTCGACGACGGCACATAGTAGCAAGCCGGAGTTCCGAGCATGGTGTAGAATGTGTTTCCGAGGTCGAGATAGATGGTGTTGTCGGTGTTGTTCTTCACGGTGAATTTCACTGCATTGTCACGGCCGTAGTAGGTGACTTTGTAGAAATCCCACGTTTTTCCCGTCTTATATAGGTAACCTAGCTCGGCTGTAACAGAAATGTCCTCATTCACGGCAACGGAGTTGTCCTTCAATCCGAAAATCATGTAGACGTCCTTTGCCTCTTTGCGCTTTCCGTCGTCCTTCTCGATGTAGGGAGTGATTTCCTGATTAATCATGGCAAGGTATCTGTCGTTGGCCTCGCGGGCTGCCGGGGAGAGCGACTCCACAGTCACTTTGGTTTTTCCGGTGGCAGCAGGAGCAGCGGCAGGCGTGGCAGCAGGTGCAGCACCTTGCTCAAAGAGCTTTTGCACAGTTCCGTCTTGCTTCTTAATCATTACTACCTTATCCTTGTCGATTTTCTTCACAGGAGAGTTGTCGGAATCCTCAATGCTGTAGTAGATAGAGGATCCGCCCACGTCGATACGGTAGGCTGGAATCACATCACCGTCCATAGTGATGATTTTGTCTTGCGCACTGGCTGCTGTAGCCATTGCTATGGCGCACAAAGCACCTAAAATTAGTCTTTTACGCATAATATCTCTGAATTAATAAAACATTTGCACACGATAATATTTTGAGAAGCCGGCGTAAATCGCTCGTTCTTCAGATACAAAGTTACACAACATTTTTCCGTAATGCAAAAAATTGCCGCCACTTTATTCAAAAAAAGTTGCGATTTTCCATAGTGAGAATGCAAAAAAGCTAAAAATTTCCGCGTGGGCTTGCAGGCAGAGGTCAAAGGGCAGTGCGGAGGAAGTCATCGAGGCTCACCACATATTTGGGGTGATTGTCGGGAATCACAAGAGAGATTTTATTTGGTATGACAAATAAAATGGGCAAAAATAAGTGATTTATTTGGTATGATTAATAAAATGATGAGGGATAGCTCGATTTGGCTATCCCTCATTCGTCTTTACGGATTTTGTTCTGTGAATTGTTTCACTTCGCACTTCTTGCTGGAAGAAGCCGAAGTCATTGTGTGTTGCCCTTTTCTTGCCGGGGAATGAGGCTATTTGGTTTTTGAAGAAGATTCAGTGTCGTTGAGAGAGCGAACTTCTCCAAGTGGGAAATATTTGTCGGTGTTGAGAAATAAATCTCTGAAGCCAACAGTGTTGTAAATTAATAATGATTTATCTCCATTTGTAATTATGTTGCCATTCGATTTTGAATTGTATGCAACAACTTGTTTCAAGTAAAAATCTGATGTGATTGATTTTGTGGCAGCACAATCTTCAGTAAATGAGTAGCATAACATAAAGGAAAAATTAATTGGTGAATTATCAGGAGAATAAGTGCAACAATCATTCTCTTTCAGCTTTTTGTCTTTAGGAATGAATAACTTTGTATATAGTTTATCTGTATATCCTCTTCCTATAAGTGTCATTCCAACAGCAACACGTGTTTCTGAGCCATTAATGCCTTGATATAATGGTACGGCATCGAGATTATATGATGATTTTTGAGGAATGGCAATAACGCGTTGAGAGTATTCTATGTTTGTAGTGCTCTTGGTTGAAGCACCGCCCAATGAAATACCTGTGTTGCCTAAGCTAAAGGCTCCACCCGAACTTGATACGGAAGTATTGATTGTCGATGATGGAACATAGAAACGATTTGTAATTCCGAACATAACAAAAAATGTATTGCCAAGGTCAAGATAAATTGTGTTTGACGACAAATTCTCAATGTGGAATGTAATGGCTGAGTAAAGATCGCTTTTATTATAGTAGAATTTCCATGAGTTGCCTTCTTTTAGCAAAGAGCCCATTATTGGTATGACTAATATATCTTTATTCATTATGACAGATTGCTCTTTTATGGCAAATACTGTGTATGCCGCGTTTGCATCACGGACTTTTTTCTCATTATTATCAACAACTGATAGCACATCCTGATTGAATTGCCCAATAAATTTATTGTTGGCTTCCTTTTCGGCATCGGAGAGCGACTCGTAGGTGACTTTAGTGTCGCCGGTGGTGGCAGAAGAAGCATTGTCGGCAGGAACGGCAGCTTGCTGTGGAGCGTTGTCGTAAAGACGCACTTTTGTTCCGTCCTGCTTGTTAATCATCAGCACCTTGTCTTTGGCAATACTTTGGAGTGGGGCATTGTCGGAGTCTTCAAGACGGTAGTAAATTGAGGAGCCGCCCACGTCGATACGGTAACCGAGAATCACATCACCATCTACGGTAATCAGTTTGTCTTGCGCACTGGCTGCTGTAGCCATTGCTATGGCGCACAAAGCACCTAAA
>CAMFSS010000206.1 GCA_945983195.1 uncultured Prevotellaceae bacterium
GCGCATAAAAGACCCTGCTGAGCGGCGCAAGTTTGTCATTGCTGCCTACAACTCCGGAATGGGGCACGTTGCCGATGCCATTGCTCTGGCTCAAAAATATGGCAAAAATCCAAGCATCTGGTTCGGGAATGTGGAGGAGGCAATCCTATGGAAGTCAAATCCCGACTTCTACAACGACGAGGGGTGCCGGTGCGGTTATTTCCGCGGAAGGCAGACGGTGGCCTATGTGAAGAAGGTGCTGCACCAGTACTCTCTTCTAAGCCGATAAATTACACATTTATTTAACTCTATAAAAACACTAACATTATGAAAAAGAATTATTTTTCAGTAGCACTCATTCTCACCATTGCAGCATCACTGTCGCTATCTTCTTGTATCGGCAGTTTCCAATTGACCAACAAGGTCTTGAGTTGGAATAAGCAGGTGGGCGGCAAGTTTGTCAACGAACTCGTCTTTGTAGCATTCTGGATTCTTCCGGTTTACGAAATCACAGGTTTGGCCGACCTCCTCGTGCTCAACAGCATCGAGTTCTGGTCGGGCAAAAAGGCACTCGACGAGGCTTCTATGGTTATCGACGGCAAAGATGCCCGATATGAGGTGGCACGCGATGCCAATGGATACACCGTCACCAATCTGTCGACCAGCGAGTCAATGCGCTTCGACTTCGATGCAGCCGACAATTCTTGGTCGGTCAATGCCAATGGCAATTCGGTGAAATTCATGCAGTTTGTCGACGACACTCATGTGCGTATGCTCAATCCCGACGGCTCTTTCTCTGAGGTCGAGCTGTCGCAGGAAGGCGTGTTTGCATATCAGCAGCTTGCAACTCCGGTCACTCTGCGCTCCTAAGAAACGAAAAAATTCCCCGACACTCAGTCCTTGTGGCTATGTGTCGGGGGATTTTTTTGTCTTGTTCAGTCGGTTTCAGCCCAAATCGGTCATTAGCGTGATGATGGCATTTGGGTTCAATTATTGCCGAGCAATAATTTCTTCGCACCAACGATGTACACGCCCTTTGGCAGCTTCTGCTTCACGTTGTCGTAAGCACCCATGCTCACGCCTGATATTGTGTACACATTATCAGCCGTAGCACAGGCTGTCACGCGGTTGGCAGTCACGCCTGCTTCTTTTTTGGCAAGCAGACGCACTGCAAGCATTGCATATTGCGATGCAAATGCCATTTGGTGGAAGCCTTTGGTAACCTCCTCTGTGCCCCACCCTTCAAGCAGGTGTATGGGCAGCAGATTATTGCGGTTGTGATTCTCAAATGCATAGTCAAGGCACGTCTGGAACGAATTGAGAATGTTCTTCGAAGCTATGTTCTCTACGTATGGCTCGGCATCTACACACGCACGCATCAGCACGTCGTTGAACCAGGTGGTGAAGCCGTTGCATGCAGTCTCGTCGGTCGAGAACTCGTAGGTGGCTTGGCTGCGCACATACTTTGCAAACTGGTTCAGTGAGGCTCTGGTTGCTTCTCCCATATCGTTGAGATATGAGGCTTGCGATGTGGTGCGGTAAAGTTCGGCTGCTCCGGCTATCATTGTGCCTGTATTGTAGCTGATGAGGCTGCCGGTCGGGTTGCCGCAGTCAACATGCTGGCGGTAGCCGCGGCTCACGAGAATTGTGTTGTCGGCTCCCATCATGTCCCAATATACGCCCGATGAGTGCTTGAGGCGCGTCTTCTGCCAGTCATAAATCTTCTTGGCGAAGTTCAGGTAGTATTCGGCACGCTCCACGGTGGCAGATGCAACGTTGTTGTTCTCGTCGCGATAGAAATAGTCTATTGTCTCCCCTGAGTTGCTGTATATGTCGTGCAGCCACACAAGCGGCTGTATGAGCGGCGCGTTGCTGCACGCATGCTTTGAGTTGTAGCCCGGTCCCCATGTTATGCCGCCATACTCGTTTCCGTCGGCATCGCGCCAGCAGTCCCAGCCTTCAAGGGCATAGTCGGCAAGATAGGCTGCCTCAGTCAGATATGCGTCGTTGCCGGTCAGCCTGTAGGCGCGGATTAGCTCGCGTGAGAGCCACATCTGGTCATCATACACATTAAGAATGCCGGTGACATTAGCTGCGCCTCGGCGCGATGCTCGCGGCACTGCAAATGGGCTCCACTCCTTGTTGCTCGTCGCATACGACGAGAGGGTGTATGTGCCCCGGTAATACTCAAGATTGTCGATTAACTGCTCAAGTCGGGATTTGTAGATGGGAAATTTCTGCTCATAAAGCTCCTTGTCAATGTCCTTTGCGGCATTCAGCGCTTCAAGTATCGAGCAGTGAGCCTCAATGACTGCCGTGTACGGCCACACGTCCGACGGACCGCTCACTGCGCATGTCACCGTGTTGTAGGTGGCTTCAAGATACTGATTGTCGGCCGTTCCCTTGATTGAAGTGTTCCATGTGGCATCAAGTATGTCGATTGAGCGACTTATGTTGCGCAAGGCAGTCGACTCTTCTTCACTCGGCTCTTGCGAACAGGCTGCAAATGGCAAAGCCATCATCAGCAGAAACGATAATGCTGTTTTTTGCATAGTGCGTGGTCTTTAAGTTTTCAAGTTTAGGATACACACCATGCGTATGCAGTGTGTACCCTAAACTTGAATCCGGTTAGTAACGTAGATTATTCAAATATTATCTGGTCCTCGATTGGCATCTGAGTGTTGAGCTTGCGCTCCATTGTCATGTTGCCAACCACATTGTAGGTGATAACCGAGCCTGCGGCTGTGAGATAGTCATTGAATGTGTAGTCGATGTCGCTGATGATGAGCGTGCGGCGCATGATGTACGACTGCACCTCGTCTTCCTGCTCAATGATATTGTAGCTCGCTACACGGTTCTGCACGAATCCAATCTTCTCATTCTCTGAGTAGAACTCCACCGTTCCTATATTACCGGTGTCGTTGCTCGGAATGAAGCGTGCAAACACCTTGAAGTGCTTTCTGAGCTGGCTGCTCTCATTGAAGGTACCGGCATAGAAGAACACTGTGTTTTCGTCAACCACGTATGTCTGGATTGTGGTCATTGCTCCCGGCTCCTCATCGGTCACACCGTCGGTAACGATGTAGAACTTCACGTTGGTTGCCTGGAACACTCCCGAATAGTCGGTGTAAGGCAGTATTCTGAGCATAGCCGTAGCATAGTTCTTGCGCGGATTGCGTATGCAGCCGTCCTCAGGTCGCTCCACCACTGTCAAGGGAAGCACATAGCGTTCATTGAGGTCGATGTTGCGGAAGTCAAGCTCTATCGGCAAGAGTCCGGTATGCTGTCCTTTCGGTATCTTCACCGATTCGGGATATTTGGCGTATGCCGACATGTCGTTGTACCAAAGCTCCTGGCGGTTGCCGAAACGCTCGGTGTTGAGTATGTCAAGTGTGTCGGAGTGTGCCACATGAGCTGTCACATCGCGGGCATTGTCGGTTGAGCCGCTGATGATGATTGGCAATTGGTATCTCGACATGCCTTCAGCTCCGAGCAGTGGCGTGCCGTCATCGTTGTAGCGAGTGTAGGGAACATACACTGTGGTCACTCCCACACTGTTGCCCTCCTTGTCGAGAGGTGCCTTGAAGCTGACGTACTGCACATATTGCTCCTCAGTCCATTCATCATTGCACGATGTGCCTGCTGTGAGTGCAACTACAGCCGCTGCAAGTGCAATGAAATATCTGTTTGAAAATATCTTATTCATAATTTGCAAAGGTAATACAATTTTTTTAATCGAAATGAACACTGTGTTTAATCCTGGAGTTGCCAGCCCGGATTCTGTACGAGCTTGCTGTTGCGCTTAAGCTCTGAGAAGGAGATAGGCCAGAAGTACATTTTGTCGGTGAATACAGTGGGCAGATTGTAGACCGGCACAATCTTCTGGAACTCGTTCTGCTGCTTCGATGTCATCATCACGTTGCAGCCGTACACTGTCTTTGCCTCCTCTATCGGTGCGTCCATCCAGCCGCGCAGGTCGTAGTCGCGCGCGCACTCCCCGATCAGCTCTTTCATGCGCTCACGCTTGATTTTGTCGCGAAGGGTTACCTGGTCGCCATACTCTGCTGTTGTGTAGTCGGGAAGTCCGGCACGGCAGCGCACAGGGCGAATTCCGCGCTTCATTTCGTTCACGTCGCGCGACACGGTGTAGGTCTGCGATCCGTCCCACGATGGTATCTGGTACGACGATGTCAGCTCATTGAGTGCCTCGGCATAGAGAAGGAGTATATCGGCAAATCTGATGGCAGGCTCCCACTTGTGCACGATGTTGGCATAGTCGTTGCCGTCGCGCACGGTGCGGTAGTCGTTCGGATTGACCCACTTCTTGCAGCCGATGCCGGTGCGCAGGTAGTACGAGCCGTTCACATAGCCGTTGTTGGCAGTTGTTGCTGAGCTGCCTGAGCCTGATGAGGTTGTTCCACGCCAGTAGAATATCTGCATGTAGCGGTTGTTGCGAGTCGGGCATGCGTCCCACCAGTATGAGCCGTTGAACGATACGCAGGCATAGAAGCGAGGCTCGCGGTTGGCATACTGCATCGACACGCCCGGTCCGAGCGGCGGGAAGTTGGTGTAGGCATTGGTGCCGCGTGTGGTGGTCCACTCCTGCGTACGCTCCGATCCGTCGCCGCCATTAAGCTCGCTGTCCTTGCCGGGAACGTCTTCTCCCTTGTTGGTGTAGTAGGCATCTACCATCTTCTGGGTAAGTCCGTGGCAGTTGAAGCCGAAGAGCGAGTTTGGCATCTGGTGTGTCACGAAT
>CAMFSS010000207.1 GCA_945983195.1 uncultured Prevotellaceae bacterium
GGCCAAAGAAGCCTAGCTTGAACAACGGCACACAGCCAAACAATAGTGTTCAGGCGAAAGCCAAAAGAGGTGATAAAGATGGCAAGAAAGATGCTCATGCAATCAATGAGCACATTCATGCAAAGGAAGTCCGCCTCGTGGGCGATAACGTGGAGAACGGTATCTACCCGATTGCGCAGGCATTGAAGATTGCCGACGACATGGAGCTGGACTTGATTGAGATATCGCCAAATGCCGCTCCGCCGGTTTGTCGCATTCTCGATTACCAGAAGTTCCTCTATCAGCAGCGTAAGCGACTGAAGGAGCAGAAGGCAAAATCGACCAAGGTGGTCGTGAAGGAGATTCGTTTCGGTCCGCAGACTGACGACCACGACTACAACTTCAAGCTGAAGCACGCTATGGGCTTCCTGAAAGATGGCGCGAAGGTGAAAGCCTACGTGTTCTTCCGCGGACGCTCAATCCTCTTCAAGGAGCAGGGTGAAGTGCTGCTTCTGCGCTTTGCCAACGACCTTGAGGAGTATGGCAAAGTGGAGCAAATGCCGGTGCTTGAGGGCAAGCGTATGACGATTATGCTCACGCCAAAGAAAGCCGGCAAATAAACAAAACGGAATGAAAACGGAGGCTCAGGCTCTGTAAGTGCCTGACCTCCATTTGTTGAATCAATATAAAAATTTAAAAAGTAAAAAAATGCCAAAGATTAAGACTAATTCCGGTGCCAAAAAGAGGTTCGCCCTTACCGGATCAGGAAAGATCAAGAGAAAACATGCTTTTAAGAGTCACATCTTGACAAAGAAGACTAAGAAGCAGAAAAGAAATCTGACCCACTTCAGCATCGTTGAGAGCTGCGACCGCGTGAACGTGCGCAAGCTTCTCGCTATGAAGTAATTTTCGCGCCTCACAGCCGAAAATGCGAAGTGGAAACAAATTTTTTATGTTTTAAATTTTCGTGATTTTAATTTCTAAGTATTAACCGAATGTTTAGCACAAAATAAAAAGAGCAAATTGCCGCTAACATTCAAAAAACATTAAGAAAATGCCAAGATCAGTAAATCATGTTGCTTCAAGAGCACGTAGAAAAAAAATCTTAAAACTTACAAGAGGTTACTATGGTAGCCGTAAGAATGTGTGGACCGTTGCCAAAAACACTTGGGAGAAGGGTCTGACTTACGCTTACCGTGACAGAAAGAACAAGAAGCGTAATTTCCGCGCATTGTGGATTCAGCGTATCAACGCTGCTGCACGCCTCGAGGATCTTTCTTACTCGAAGCTGATGGGCTTGATTCACAAGGCAGGTATCGAGATTAACCGCAAGGTTCTCGCCGACCTCGCTATGAACAACCCTGCTGCTTTCAAGGCAATTGTCGACAAAGTGAAGAACGCTTAATTTGCGCAAGCAATAGAGCCGTCACTCGGCATCACGGGCCGTCACAGCCGCTATTCAAGCGGAGGTGGCGGCTTGTAGGATTTATGCATGAAAATAAAAATAATGTGAAAATCAGACTTTTTGCTTCCATTTTTGGCAGATGTGTGTTATCTTCGCAATATAATGACTTAAAACGATAAAGGCTATGATTATCAGCATTGCAAATCCTATTTACGATTCCGTATTCAAATATTTGATGGAGGACGAGCGAGTGGCGAAAACGATTCTTTCGGCATTGCTTAAGCGTGAGGTTGCAGAGGTGGAGGTGCGCAAGCATGAGTACACAAATGGTAGCCGCGACAAGATATCAATGTTTCGCATTGACTTTGGCGCGAAAGTGCGTCAGGACGATGGCAGCCTGAAGCTGGTGCTCATTGAGTTGCAGAAGACTTGGCTTGAAACCGAGACATTGCGCTTCCGGCAGTATCTTGGAACGCAGTATGCCAATCCCGACAATATATTGAAAGATGAAAATCCCTACGGATTTGGCATACCGATGATAACCGTGTACTTGCTTGGGCATCGTGTAGGCGACATAGAGGAACCTGTGCTCTACGTAAGGCACAAATCATACGACTACGACGGACACGAAGTGACGAAAGGTATTCCCGACCCGTTTGTTGACAGCCTGGTGCATGATAGTATAATTGTGCAAATACCATTGCTTCACGGACGCGTAAACAATCGTCTGGTTGAGGTGCTCAGTGTCTTTGACCAATCGAATAAAGACCGGCATAACCGTCAGGTCTTGAAAATCAACGATGACGCTTTTGAAGATGACCTTGAGATGAAGCATATTCTTCATCGCTTGCTTACTGCGGCTTGCGATGCCAAATTGCGGCAGGATATGAATGTGGAAGATGAATATTTTTCGGCAATTGAGAACCGCGACACGGCAATAATGATGCGCGACAAGAAAATCGCACAACAAGATGCCCGCATTGAGGAGCAGAGCAACCGAATTGAGGAGCAAAGCAACCGCATTGAGGAGCAGAGCAAAGCTCTGCGTGATTCAGCTAAGGCTTTGAAAGATTCAGGTATGCCTTATGACCAGATTGCTGTTATCACAGGGCTTACGCTCGACGTTATTGCCGGGTTATAGGTTGTAGTTATTCATGTTAAAGTGGTAATAAACGCACCCCTGCTACAAATATCTGTGGCAGGGGTGTGTTGCATTCATGTGTCAATTGCACTTGGGCGTTGATTGGGCGGATTAATTGGTTATCTCGCGAACAAGCAAACCGGGATAAATGTTGCCTCCACTCACTTTCTTGAAGGTGGTTGAGCCGAAATTAGCTCCATAGGCTTGTTCCTCTTCAGCCATAAAGCGGTTATCCCATATACGTCCAGGAAGAGGCTTGATGACAGCCACTCGTTTATATACGATTTTACCGTATTTCTCTTCGGGCTCAAGAACCTCATAGTTTGCGTCGTATCCAATACCCTCTTTGAGACCTATCTGCACTTGAATCGTAGGATTTACTGAAATGATAGGTGCCTTGATTCGGAATTGTTCATAATTCTTTTGAAGGTCGGCAACGTTCTCTTCAATGGCACGCTGGCATGCCTTGCGTATCATCAGGTCGGGTCGGTCTTCGTTGATTCCGAGGAATGAAGTGGTTGAACCTTTAGATACTACATTTCCCACATATTCCATACGGAACTTGCTGCGGTTGTTCTCGAATGCGTCCTTCTTGGCAGCATCGGGCTTGGCACTGTAGTAGTCTTTATAGAAAGTAGCCTGGGTGGCTTCGTCCCACACGAGGCGGTAAAGGCGTGAATTGATTTTCACCGAGAATCCTTTGATTGAAGATATTACGCTGTTTGACACATTTCCGAGTGTGCTCCATGAGTCGTTGCCGGTATAGGCTGAAGCGAGAGCCCCGAGTCCTGAAGCGATAGCACCCCAAGTGCGGGCGCGTGTATTCTTGTCGATATAGGTGATTTCGTTCACGATTAGGTATGTCTTGCCGATAAGGTCCTCACCTGCATCTTGGAGCATACCCAGACCGCGGGCTGAACGTGATGCAAGCTCGTGGTCGAATGCCGATGCGTCGTATAGGCCGCGTTCTTTCACAAGTTCCATGTCGCACTCACCGTTAAAGCGGTTGCGGTTGAACCAGCGGGCGAGGATTCGGCTTCCAATATTGTTGCTCTCAACGAAATTGTTGATATCGCGCTGGTAGTCACCCTTGGAGCTTACGCTCACAACACGCACACTTAGGTTGTGTTCGTTGTATTTGTCGTCGATGGGTATGTTGAGGAACTGTTCCTCAATTTCTTTGGCAAATTTGTCCTCAGTGTGTTTCACAAGGATACTGCACAGAGAACTACGACGGTAGCGTTGCTCGATGTCGTCACTTGTAGTTTGTGCCGACAAAATTATCGTGTTGGCGGCAAGCACCAACGCAAGTGTATATAATGAAAAACGTTTCATATCAGTCAAAAAAAATTGTATTTAATAATCCCACCAGTAATCTGCTATCTTGTCGCTTAGTTTGTTCTTGTTACGGCCGTCGTTGTGCCACAGCTTCAGTCGGAAAGTGTCGACCGGTTTCCATTGCTTTATGTTTCGGTCGAGCATCACCTGACAGGCTTCGGCAGCGAGTTCATAACTGTCGAACTCAATTGGGATAATAATATTGCCCTTTGTGTTGATTGCTCCCATCTTTTCTTTGCTTTCACCCACGATTGCAATATCCTTGAATTTGTTGCCGAATGCTTCCACTTGCTTGTACGATCCCTCGAATGCGAATGTTCCGCTCTTTATGTCAAGAGCTCTCCAGTCGCTGGCTGAGGTTTCCTTGACCCAAGTTATAGACTGGTCGGCACTCTTTATGATGAATATGTCAGCCCACTTGCATTCAACGAATGTTTTGTCGTCGGTGTCAATGTAGCCCCAGCCGTTTTTGCTCTTTACGGCTGCAATACCATTCTTGAATGAGAAGCCTGAGTAGTATTTGGGCTGAATCTTGTAAGTTCCGTCGGCTGTTATATATCCAACACCTGATTCAGAGGTCTCTTTGATTGCCATCAGACCATCATTCATAGGATAAACGAAATAGTTGGTTGGAGCTTTGATTACTTGTCCAGATGCACTCAGAACACCATATTTGTCGTTCTTCTTTACTATATAGACGTCTTCATGGCGAGGGTATATATAGTCGTAGGAGTCGCCCACGAATCGTCCTGTTGTGTCGATGATGCGCCACTGATTGTCGATTGTCTGCACCACAGCCACACCATCGACGAAGCTGTTGCAGTCGTTGGCAAATGTAGGTATCAATTGGGCTCCGGTGGTAACATTC
>CAMFSS010000208.1 GCA_945983195.1 uncultured Prevotellaceae bacterium
GGCTCGAGGCTGGTAGCTTAGTCCGGCGCCGGAGTTATCCCTCTGTCGGGCTGTACTCCCGTCCTTTGTTCCTGTCACCTTGAAGTCCATATCTCCGAGGTGGTCCTCATCACCAAGAATGTCGGAGAGCACGGCGTGCTTCACATTACCCTTGTCTGTGATAAGTCCCATAGCAATGCCGGCAACCGGTTTCTTCATCTTCACACCGGCATCGAGAAGTGCAAGACAGCCTGCACACACTGTTGCCATTGATGACGAACCATTCGACTCAAGAATATCCGATACGATACGCACTGTGTAGGGGAAATTCTCAGGAAGCATGCTCTTGAGAGCACGGTGTGCAAGATTTCCGTGACCAATCTCGCGACGACCTACTCCACGCTGTGCCTTTGCCTCACCCGTAGAGAACGGTGGGAAGTTGTAGTGAAGCAAGAAACGCTCTGTGCCGTGGTTGAGAACATCATCTACAATCTTCTCATCGAGCTTCGTGCCAAGTGTGACAGTGGCAAGAGCCTGAGTCTCACCGCGCGTGAACACAGCCGAGCCGTGAGGTCCGGGCAGATAGTCAGTCTCACACCATATTGGACGAATCTCAGTAGTCTTACGACCGTCAAGACGAATACCCTCATCAAGAATGCAACGGCGGACAGCCTCCTTCTCTACATCATGATAATAACGCTTCACAAGCGGAGTCTTCTCTTCGCGCTCCTCCTCTGGAATGGCTTCAATGAACTCGTTGCAGATGGCATCAAAGCTATCCTGACGCCAGTGCTTGTCGGCTGAACCGGCCTGCGCAATCTTGTATGCCTTGTCGTAGCAAGTGTCCCACACCTGCTTGCGGAGATCCTCATCGTTGACCTCATGGCAATACTCACGCTTGGTAGTTGAGCCAACCTCCTCAGCAAGCTCCATCTGAGCCTTGCACTGCACCTTGATAGCCTCGTGTGCTGTCTTAAGTGCCTCAAGAAGTTCTGCCTCGCTGACCTCGTTCATCTCACCCTCAACCATCATGATATTCTCATAAGTAGCACCTACCATCAAGTCCATGTCGGCTTTCTCAAGCTGCTCAAATGTGGGGTTGATTACGAACTGTCCGTCTACACGGGCTACGCGCACTTCTGAAATAGGTCCATTGAAAGGAATGTCCGAAACTGCAAGCGCAGCCGAAGCTGCAAGTCCGGCAAGTGCATCGGGCATGTCTACACCGTCGCTCGAGAACATGATGATGTTCACGAATGTATCGGCGTGATAGTTCTCAGGGAAAAGGGGTCGCAGCACACGGTCAACAAGACGAGCTGTCAGGATTTCATAGTCAGAGGCACGTCCTTCGCGCTTCTGGAATCCTCCCGGGAATCGGCCAAACGCCGAAAATTTCTCTTTGTATTCTACTTGAAGGGGCATAAAGTCAACTCCTTCACCGGCTTCTTTAGCCGATACAACTGTCGCAAGAAGCATAGTGTTGTTCATGCGCAGTTCAACCGCTCCATCGGCTTGCTTTGCAAGCTTTCCTGTTTCGAGGGTGATCACTCGTCCGTCACCCAACTCGATGGTTTTTTTGATAGGTGTTACCATATATTATTTTTTCTACATGTAAAAATTCTTGCAAAGATACACATTTTTCCCAATATAGAGCACTACCCGATAGTTAAAAGCCACTAAATTACAAGTTTTTGTTCATTTTGTTCATTACTCATTTGCTTTCATTCCCAATCTGTGGGTATGAAAGCAAACGACCATCGCTGCCCCTTGAACCCATGAGGATTCACTATTTTCACATGATTATCACCCTTCTTCAACTTTATGCTTACAGCCGGTCGCACCCAATAGAACTGCTCATTGCTATACGGCTCTTCTTCCTGTGCCTTGTGCCATGTGTGGAAAGGATAATTGTATGCTCCGGGTTCATTCCACGACACCTGCGGGAGTATCTCAATTCCATTTACAAAACATCTTCCTTTATTCTCCCATGCGCCCTGCTCACCTATTCCGGTCGACATTCTGTCGGAACGCGCCGGTGTATCAAAACCGATCCATACTCTAACGGTAGTATCATTATCTACAGTCAGTATAGTCTCTGCTATTGCCTGCTCCTGCTCATCAGCAACAATGCCATTCACACGGCAAAGCGCATCAAGGTCAATTGCACCGCCCCAAGCCGTCAGTTCTCTTCCTCCTAAAGCAATAGTCCACGACAAAGAGGCATTGGCAGTCCAGCGAATGTCATCAGGGGTATAGTATCTGTTGCGGTGTGCCATCATGCGCTGCTCCATCTCAGCCAAAGCTCTTCCCTGCTCCGATGCAGGGTCAGGATAAAGGCTCTCATCGCTCTCTGCATTTCCCGAGCCACCTCGCCAGAACCTTTCTGAAAATGCCATCATTCCCTGAATCATGCCATTGTGCATTGCTATGTTCTTCTTCTCAACAACTCGCACATCATTCCACAAGCAGAGTATTCCACCCAATGCCCGTGTAGTGTCGGGATTCTCCTGTGCAGCTGCCTTATGCTGAAATGCACGCATTGCAAACATCACCGGGTCATAGTAATTTAGATAACCTACAAACGAATCCACATAGCGTCCCGACTTCTCGCTCGCACCGGTATTAGCAGCCGAAGCCTCGTTCCAGCCCTGGCGTACCGTAAATGGCAATGTGGGCAAACCAGGGTCCCAAGCCATAGGAATGCGGCCGGAATCCTTCACGAGCGTCTGTATCCATGTGGCAAATCCATTTGGATCGGCAATATGTATCTCATCTGAACCCACATGAAAATAAGGGCAAAGTGATGCCGGTATCTCGCTGAAGAACTCATCCAAACACTCCAGAAGCACCTTCTTGCCATCTTCCGAATCCAATGAGCAACCGAAAATGTAGGTGAAGAACTGTTAAAGTCCGTGCATATCAATATCTGGCAACACCATTATGCCCCGTTGGGAAGCATATCTAATTAGTTCGCGTATTTCTTCGTAGGTGTAGAATTTTCCTTCATCACGTCCTTTGCGCTGAAACTGAGCATCGTTAAGCTGCGGATAGCACTTGCACTCTATGCGCCAGGCTGGGTTATCAGTAAGGTGCCAGTGAAAGAAATTCAATTTATATCGTGCCATAAAGTCGATAGTCTTTTTAAGCATAGGCAATGGCTGGTAATTCCTTCCAGTATCGTGCATAAATCCGCGCAATGGATAGGCAGCCCAATCGTGTATCTCCACATCAGGTGCTCGTCCATCACTGTCGGTGAGCTGTTTCAATGTTTCTTCTGCCCAATGTCGGTTGCCTCCTATAGTCACTTTGCCCTTTTTCACCGTCAGTGTGTATTCATCTCCTCCATGTGTCATCTCAAGCTCTTTGTATTTTCGCTCGTGATTCACTCGATATGTTTTGTATCCGTTAATCACACAATGCTGTGGTGCAGGTATGACGGCTGGCATCACGTTGTCAGTTGTACTTGCCACCGACACAAGTGCCGGTAGGGCAAGAATCAGCATGAAAAGGATTCGCAAAATTGACATAGCAGTTCCAATTTTTATTTTTATAAGTTAATCAAGCATCTACAAATACAGCCACAATAGACCGTTATTTTACAAAGATAGTGCAAACGAGAGCAGAATCGCCAAGCTCGCTTGAACGGTTATGCCGAGTGCAGCCTATCTTCTACAAAGATAGTGCATTCCGCACAAAAAAGCCTTAGCCGGAGCATGAAAATTTGCTTTTTTGAAGAATTACCGGTAATTTTGTATGATATAGTGAGCACTTACCGTTTTTTATTGAAAGTTTTCCCACTTATGAATATTCTATTGGATTTTATCGACACGACAAATGATTTATTATGGACTTATGTAATCATAGTCCTTCTTGTGGCTTGCGCCATCTATTTCACACTGCGAAGCCGTGGAGTGCAATTCACGCTCATAAATGATATGTTCAAAATCATTATCGACAAGCCTATTGCAAAACACCGACCCAGACACATATCGAAAAAGACCGAGATTGCAGAAAACGAACTGAAGAAGATTGGCTCATTCCATGCGTTTGCCATATCTCTTTCAAGCCGTGTAGGCACCGGCAACCTCGCCGGAGTAGCTTCGGCAATTTTTGTGGGCGGACCGGGTGCCGTGTTCTGGATGTGGGTGATGGCTCTGCTTGGAGCTGCCACTGCTTTTGTTGAAGCGACTCTGGCACAACTCTACAAGCGTCGTGGCAAAGATTCATTCTACGGCGGTCCGGCTTACTATATGCATCTATTTTATAATCTCCTATTGATGTGTGTGCTGTTTTCAGACCTCATCACAATCACATTCGGTATGGCTAATCAAGTGATTCAAAGCAATACCCTCTGCGATGCACTCAGCGATGCCATGGGGATTGACCGCGTGTGGATAGGAGCGACAATTACTATCGCTACGCTTATAATTATTTTCGGTGGAATACGCCGCATTTCGCACTTTGCGAGTGTTTGCGTGCCGTTCATGGCAATAGGCTACATACTGCTCTCAGCCTACATTCTGGTGGTGAATTTCACTGCAATTCCACAGATGTTTGCCCTCATCGTGAAAAGTGCTTTCGGGCTTGAACAGGCTATCGGAGGTGCTTTCGGCATTGCTGTGATGCAAGGTGTGAAACGTGGCTTGTTTTCCAACGAAGCCGGTGAAGGCTCCGCTCCCAATGCTGCTGGAATCGCTTCTACGTCGCACCCCGAAAAGCCGGGTCTG
>CAMFSS010000209.1 GCA_945983195.1 uncultured Prevotellaceae bacterium
TGCTTGTAGGCAGCCGCGTGGAACACCACCTGCGGGTGGAACTTGCGGAACACGAAGTCGAGACGCGCCGGGATGCGCACGTCGCCAATCACCGGCGAGAATTCAAGGTCGGGGTAGCGCTCCTCCAGCTCCAGGCGGAAGTTGTGCATCGGCGTCTCGGCGTTGTCAAAGAGCACAAGCTCCTTCACGCCGAAGGCAGCAAGCTGCCGGCACAGCTCCGAGCCGATCGAGCCTGCCGCGCCCGTAACAAGCACCGTCTTGCCCTTGAAGTTCGCCTTGATTTCATCGAGCGAAATCTCGATCTCCGGGCGACCCAGAAGGTCCTCAATCTTGATTTCGCGTACAGCACCTGCCTTCACCTTGCCATCCACGACCTCCTCTACCGAAGGCGAATAGCACACCTTTATCTTCTCCGCGTTGCAGTAGCGGATAAGCCGGTTCTCCTCATTGCGGGCATCGTGGCGGTGGGCGAAAATCAGCGAGTCGATGCACTGCTGCTGCACCAGGTTCACGAAGTCGCGCTCGCTATCTACGTGGAAGACGTGCTTGCCGTGAATCACGTGGTTCTTGTCGGTATCGCCATACACGAGGAAGCCCGCAACGTTATATTTGTTGCTCAGCTCCATCGTCCTGACGAACGAAATCGCCTTGTTGTCAGTGCCATAGATGAGCACGGCCTCGCGTTTGCGGCGCTTGCGCACCTTTATCTGTATCATGTCGTAAGCCAGGATCATGCACACTCGCATCAGCACCAGCCCGAGCACCGTCAGCAGGCAGTCGAGCACCAGAAGAGCCCAGATATGCGCCGGCGAGAAACCTGTCTGCGGGAACGCAAACACCACTAAAGCTATCAGTATCATCTTCCCGACAGCCGCAATAGTGAGGTTGGCAATCTCGCGCAGATTAGAGTGGCGGATTACCGCGTAATACGTCTTCTGGGAATAGAACAGCACACCGATGCCGATGATCCCGGCAATGAACCACTCAGCCAGGAAAGGCAGGGTGTAGTCGCCCGGGCCCGGTAACAACAACGAAAGCCCCGTCAGTGCCAGCATCGAGCAGATAACCGACACAGCCATGTCGAGTGCAAAAATCACATAGACATTGACATACTTGTCGAAATGCAGTTTTTCCAACAATTTATTCATACTTTCTTTAAGGTGTTAAAAAATTTCAGCTATAAATACAATCAGTCATAATCACGCATTGAGCTGCCGGCGGTGCCATAGGGCGAAGTCGGAGCGGTCGTAGGCGTTGGTAAGGAGGATGCAGTGCGACGGGGTCGGCTTCTTGACTATATGTTCGCGCGTGTAGGCGCGTAGTTCATTGTCCTTGATCATCGTCATCACCACCGGGAAAGGATAGTCGGGAATGTTGGCACGCAGCACCGCACACTTCGGAAAAAGCTTGCTGAGCATAAATGCCGACTGCTCGAAGGCAATCCAGAAATAGCCGGTGCTGTAGAGGTTGATGTGACGCTCGTTTTTGCGTTCGGCCTCCACCAGATTCCTGTAGTTGTCGGGCGTAAGCTCGGTCTTCGCCACTCGGGGCTTCCTTGCCCCCATCGGTTGCGGATTTCTCATAATGTATCGTTGGTTTATCACATCACGCGGAATGTGCGGAATACGCGAAGTTTTGTTATAAATATAATTCCTTGATTTAGCGGATTCTGCGTGAGGTTCCGGTCCATCCGGTCGCACCATGGCACGACCCTACGTTGCCATTGTAATCTTTCGTTAAATTCGTGTGATTCGTGTTCACAAAAAATCGTTCTGCGTGAGGCACTACTCCCACAGGCACTCCGTCATCGACTGCTCGTATTCCTCTTTCGAGATTTTCTGGATATATTCCGGCTCGATAAGCGTGGTGGCAATCGCCATAATCTGCGGTATGCACGCCACAAGCCGCTTGCCGCGCTTGCCCTTCAGGCGAAGCATCATGCCGGTCACGCCGTCGTAGGAGCCACCTACAACACGCACATACTCCCCCTTGTGGAGCTGGATTTCGCTCGGCTGATAGTAGGTGAGGTCTTCCTCATAGTGGTCGGCGACCCTCATGAAGCTCTCCATCTGGCCGTCGGGCACCTTCATCGAAGTGCGGCGGCCGTCAATCTGTGTAGTGGCGAAACCGATAAACGAAATATTCTTCTGGAACGCCTCCACAGCCTCATAGGTGCCGCGGAGGAAGAACGTCTGTGGTATCAGCGGAATGAGCACACGCTTGACTCTGCCATAGTAGTTGCGTACGGCATAGCGCTTGGGCATATAGCTCCGGAGTCCGTGGCACGAATTGAGAACAGCATCAACACAGCTATCAACCTTGGTATATGCGTTCATCACATACCAGTGCTCGCCTGCGTCGTGCATCGTTTTTCCAGCCTTCGAAATACCACTTGAATGTTCCATATTTCAAACTACCACATAATTCAACAATTCATCCATTGCCATCGTATCTTTCTATCTATTAGATACTTAGCCTCGGATGTAACATCAATTCTCTATTTTTCAGTCTTCTTCCCGATTGCCTAAAAACACCCTCTTTCAGGTTGCCTTATACGCAATAGAGAGGAAAACTGCCACAAAGGTAGTGCTTTTGTCCTTATTTTCCAAATTCTTAACACTTATTTTTAAAATGTTTTTCAGGCATCAGCAATACAGCAGAACACACCACTAAACTATTCCAGGACACACTTTGGCAATCTTCAGCATCTGCAAGCTACCGCACAATCCGGCTGTGCTTATGCAGCCTGGGATTAATCGAGGAATAATACCGGATACCACACTGAACACACCTTGATTGTTTCGTATTGCATTTTTAATGCATTGAATTTTAGCAGATAAACTGCACATTCCTCTCTATTGCGTAGAGTTGAACCTGAACTTTTTAGCCACTTTGCGGCAGTGCCTGTCGAGCCGTGAATACTTCATCGTGTCAAGATAAATCCTCGTTGTGCGTTCCGATGTATGCCCCAGCGCGAGGCTGATTTCAAACAGCGGAATGTCACACTCCCACGCCAAAGTCGCCCACGTGTGCCGCGCCACATAGGAGGTAAGGTGAACGTCGTCACCAAGCTTTTCCGAAATCTGACGCAGCCGCTTGTTGTGGAGGCTCAGTGCGCTGCGGTATTTGCGGTAGAGAAGAGCCTCGTCGAGTGCGGCATCAAGGATGGGGAACACCATCTCGCTCCCCGCCACATGCCACCGCTCGATTATCCTCATCGCCTGCGGCTCAAGGGTCTGCCTTATCTGCTGCCCGGTCTTGTGGCGGCAGTAGGTCAGCGTCCTGCCCTTGATGGCACTCCACCGCAGATAAGCAATATCCACAAACGGCATACCGCGGGTCAGGAAGCTGAACAGGAACATGTCCTTCGCAAACTCCAGCCCCTTGCTGCCCGAAAGGTCGAGATTTATCAGCCGCTGTACGACGTAACGGTTCACATTGCGCTTCGCAGTCCTGTCATTTCCTGTGTAAACATCGGCAAACGGATTCGCCGCCACCAGCCCATACTTCCGCGCCGCACGGTTGAACACCGCACGCAATTCGCGCATATAGAACGACATAGTGTTCCGCGTCACGCCGTTACCGCGCAGCCACCTTTCATACTCACGAATTAAAGCTGCCGTAACATCAGATAGCCTGATGTCCACGCCACAGTCTCCCTGGCACGAATCCAAGCGACAGCCGCAGCCCGATTCGGCAAGGAACCGCCCGAAGCTGCTCCTTGCGCTAAGATACCCGTTAGCCCTGCCGAAGAGTTGCTGCTCCTGCAATTCGGCAATCTGCAAATCAATCGTGGCAAGGAAACCCACATCGGCAGCAGCCTTGCGGCCACACCGTTTCTTTCTCCCTGAGGCTGCCACCCGGCACATGGCCGAGCGTCGCCCGTCAATAACATTCATATTGTCCATAGTAGTAAGAATAAAAAAAATATCCGGTCTGCAAATATCCCCATAATTCCCCGTAACCGCCACCCCTCGGCAAAAAAACCTTTCCGCCAGGCGGCAGCAGCGTCACCTCCTGCGCTGCGTGCGCGGTGTCGGGCGCATCAGACGCAGAGCCTCGTGCATGCAGCGGAGTGCCCACATTCGGTCGTCCTCACGAGGGTCGCGTCCCCATTCGAGGTCGCTCGATGAGCCGCCACCCCCTCCGCCGTTCGATGCCGCAATCTGTGTGGCTTGGTCGGCATAGCCGAGGAAGAGCATCACGGCGCATTTCATCATCGCCAAGCCATTCTCTGCAAACGCCTCCACAAGCGGCACGTCGAACATCTCGCGCTGCGATGTGTCAAGTGTAGGCAGAAGACGCCTGAATCCCCAGAGCACCTCGGAAAGCAATGTGTCGCTGATTCTTGTGAAAGCCGCACCCTGTGCGCCCTTTATCACCTCGCGTGTCTTCTCGCGCATCTCCTCGGTCAGACTCTCCATGCTCGCCTGTTCATCGCGCAATTCGGCAAGAGTCTGGTCGGCAATACGCAGTTTCTCCTCCTTGTCCGCCACCTTGTCGCCAATCTCAATGAGGCGAGCCTTCAGGTCGGAGATATGGCGCATATTTTCGCTGTGGTCCTCACGGTCGTTGGCAAGCTTCTCCTTCAGCGTGGCTATCTCAGCCGCTATCGCCTTGCGCTCCGCAACCAGGATGTCGATCATCGTCAGCAAACCTTTTACCCTGCGCTCCGCTATCTTCG
>CAMFSS010000210.1 GCA_945983195.1 uncultured Prevotellaceae bacterium
ACCAATGTGCCATTTTTTATTATTCTCGGTACATGATAGCATTACGAATACTATTAAGACTACAATAGTTATAGGTTTAAGACTGTTCATATTCTTAATTATTTGGCAATTATGATTTCAAGATGATAAATTTATGTGGCAGAACTTCTCGATTGTATACACTTATTCAGAATGTCGCGGTTTAAGTATATATTGTCGGTAGCGTATCAAGAAGTAGGTTAGAACAAGGCTTATAAACGCGAGTTTCGGAAAACTGCCGTCGGTTGGGACTCCGATATTTTCGAGAGCAGAGCCGAGAGCAGACGAAGTGATATCAGTGGAAGCGTTGTCGGCGAAAAAGTAGGAACTGACTACTACAACAGAGTTATTGAGCGTGTGGGCTATTACAGGAACCCACAGCGAACCGGTCCAAACAAGAAGATAGCCAAAGATTGCGCCAAGAAGCAAGCGTGGAACGAAGCCGAAGAACTGGAAATGCAGAACGCTGAATACGAAGGCAGCGAGCCAGATGCTGAAATGAGTGTTCCTGTTTTGTAAAAGTGTACCCTGCAATGCGCCACGAAACAGCATCTCCTCGCTAAGACCGGTAAGCACTCCCATCAACAGTATGCAACCAAGCATTTGTGGCAGTGTGTTTCCCGAAAGGAAACTATCGGTAACTTCCTTTGCTGCATTTTCGGTGGCACGCATCCACGCTTCAATTGGAGCAAGTGCTTCGGGAAGCGATAATTGCTCATTGAGATAGACGATGTAGTTCATGGCAGGCATTGATATGACAAGCAGCAACACAACAAATAGAATTGTACGCCATTGAGGCGCTGTGGTCAGCTTTAGAAATGTGAATGGCTGCGCAGAAATGAATCGAGCAGTGATAAATGCAGGCAATATAAACACAAGTATGTCCTGAAGAACTATCGACACTGTGAGGAGAGTGCGCGTTTCTCCGCTTAGCCACATAGAAAGTGCTCCGGTAATTATTGATGCCATAACCAGTCCAAAAAAGAATGTGGACCAAAGGATTATTTGGCGTCCTGAGAGAGAGTTTCGGTTAAGAAAATCGTATTTGTTCATAAAATACGAACAATCACTGTACTTTATTAGTAATAATTTGTAGATTTGTATCAACTAATGATTTTGACGTTTATGAAAAGAATTAGAGTTTTAATTATAGCAATGCTTCTTGCTATCGCCTGCGGCGATGCATTTGCCCAGACTATAGAGCAAGTGACTGGAATACCTAAGAATGAAACAAAGGCTGAGCGTAAGGCTCGTGAGAAGAAACTGAAAGCACTTGCTGATTCAGTTGCATTTATTGATGCCCAATCAGGTGTGGCCGACAGATACTTTGTAGTAACGGCAGAGCGCATGATGCTTGGAAATTATGGACGTATGTACAATACACCAAACTCAAGCACTAATTTCATTCTCGTTCAGGGCGATACCGGTACTGTTCAGATTGCTTTTGATAACGGAATGCTTGGCGCAAATGGTCTTGGAGGAATCACCGTCGATGGTATGGTGAGGGATCTCGAGATTAATGTGTCGAAAAAGGGAGATGTGCACTATTCATTCAGTATTCTTGGAACAGGGATTTCGGCACAGGTTACTATCGACCTATATAAAGGAAGCAATCAGGCTGTAGCAACGGTGAGTCCTAATTTCTTCTCAAGCCGCCTCACGGTATATGGACCGTTGATTCCATATAAGATGTAAAAACAAAAAAATAATGTGCATAAACAAGGGGGCGCAAATTAATGCGTCCCCTTTAGTTTGCCATATCAAAGTGCTAATCTGTGAGCATTGCAAGGAATTGATCCTCGGTGATGATGGATATGCCGAGCTTTCTGGCTTTTTCGAGCTTTGCAGGACCCATATTCTCGCCGGCAAGAACAAAATCGGTCTTAGATGAAATAGAACCTGCGTTTTTGCCGCCATTCTGCTCAATCATCTTTTTATATTCATCTCTGGAGTGATGTGCAAATACGCCACTTATCACTATTGACTTGCCTGCAAGGTGGTCGCTGACTGTCGCAATAGCCTCCTCCGAAACAGCCATTTGCAGACCGGCATTGCGCAAACGCTCTATTATTGTTCGATTCTCGGGTATAGCAAAGAACTGAGTGACACTTTGAGCAATTTTGGCACCAATTTCGTCGATGCAAGCGAGCTGAAGCTCATTCATTGCCATGAGTGAGTCGATATCGTGTGCTGCGAATGCAAGTTTCTTTGCTACGGTTTCGCCTACAAATGGTATTGACAATGCGAAAATCACACGCTCAAATGGCACGCTTAGAGAGTCCTTTATACCCTTCATTATACGCTGCGCCGATTTCAAGCCAAAGCGGTCGAGCGTCAACAGCTTCTCTACTGTCAAATCATAGATGTCGGCTATGTTTCTTACGAGTCCTGAGTTAAACAGCTGTTCGGCAAGTTCTTCACCGATACCGTCGATATTCATCATACGCCGCCCGACAAAATGCTCTATTTTACCCGTAATCTGGGGTACGCAACCATTGCTATTGGTACATACCCAGGCTGATTCACCTTCAATACGGCGAAGCTGTGAACCGCACACAGGACACAGCCTGACAAACTCAATGGGATTGCTGCCCTGAATGCGACTTTCAAGGTCAACGCCTACGATTTTGGGTATGATTTCGCCCCCTTTTTCCACATAGAGCATATCGCCATCGTGTATGTCGAGTGAGCGGATAATGTCTTCATTGTGCAGGGAAGCGCGTTTCACTATTGTTCCCGATAAGAGCACCGGCTCAAGATTAGCTACAGGTGTGATTACGCCTGTACGACCAACCTCAAACGACACATATTTCAGCTTCGTACATGCACGCTCGGCTTGGAATTTATATGCTATTGCCCAGCGAGGAGATTTGGCTGTGCTGCCGAGGTTTAGCTGCTGGCGGAGCGAATTGATTTTGAACACAAGCCCATCAGTGGCTACCGGGAGCTCCTTTCGCTCTATATTCCATTTGCCGATGAAATCGCTAACGGCATCAATGGATTGTAACACGGTCATTGCATCTGACACTTTGAATCCCCAATCGCGAACAGCCATCATATTGTCGTAATGGTTGTCGTAGGGGAGATTATCTCCAAGAAGATAGTAGATGTAGGCATCAAGTCCGCGGCGAGCAACTTCGGCAGAGTTTTGCAACTTGAGAGTTCCTGCCGCTGCATTACGAGGGTTGGCAAAGAGTGGTTCCTCATTGTAAGCACGCTCGCGATTGAGTTAATCGAAAGTGCTCCAGGGCATAAGTATTTCGCCTCTGACTTCAAATTTCTCAGGATAGCCTGTACCTTGCAACTGAAGGGGAATGCTCTTAATGGTCATCACATTTGCGGTGACATCGTCGCCGCGCACTCCATCGCCACGCGTTACTGCACGCACGAGGCGTCCGTTCTCGTAGGTTAGAGAAATGGATGTGCCGTCGAATTTCATTTCACCAACAATTTGGCAATCTTCGCCACCAAGTCCGCTTTTGGCGCGTCGCAGAAAATCTTCAACCTCCTCAATTGAGTAGGAATTGGCAAGCGACATCATCGGGCGTTCGTGCGTCACTTGTGTAAATGCCTTGTTTATGTCGCTGCCTACGCGCTGTGTGGGCGAAAGCGGGTCGAAATATTGAGGATAGTCGCGCTCCAAGTCCTGAAGCTCACGGAGCATATCATCAAATTCTTTGTCGGATATGGTGGGCGCATTGAGGACGTAGTAGTTATAGTTGTGGCGATTGAGTTCAGCTCTAAGCTCGTCAATGCGCTGCTTGAACAGGTCAGTCATATAGGAATCAATTATAATATTTATAACTCCACAGTTTTGAGTTCTTGCCAACCGCGCTGGAAGTATTGCCGTGCAAAGTCGTTAGGACGAATAACATCGTTGTTCCAAAGCACAATGTCGATATCAATTGGGATAACACCTTGTAGCTTACTTGCCGGAGTGCGTCCGCACACTGCTTCATATTGCTTCATCAGGGCAATAGTATCATCGAGATCCAGTTTTGTAGAAGCAGTCATCACTGCATTCAGATAGTCGGAATCACGGCCGTTGACTGCAACCGAATTGTAGACCGACGATACCTTTGCATCACTGAAAATGTGTTTTAGCCACTCAATTCCGTGCTTCATCTGCCATTCGCGGTCTTTACTGTTACTGCCAATGCTTAAAGTTAAAGTGTTCATTATTTTATGCCTTTCATTGTTAATGAGATACGTTTTCTTGTAAAGTCCACATCCTTGATGGCTACTCGCACATGCTGGTGCACTTTTACAACCTCGGTAGGCGATGAAATGAAGCGGTCGCACATTTCGGAAATGTGTACGAGTCCGTTCTCATGCACACCTATGTCGACAAATGCACCGAATTGCGTAAGATTGGTGACAATTCCGTTGAGCACCATTCCCGGACTAAGCTGCGAAATGTCGGTGATATTCTCATCGAATGACATTGCACTTATGTTCTTGCGCGGGTCACGACCGGGCTTTTCAAGCTCGTCCATAATGTCGTTAAGGGTCGGCATACCCACATCATTGCTGACATAGCGGCTTAAATTGATTTTCTTGCGTAAGTCGGCATTGCCGATGAGCTGTGCTACCGAGCAACCGCAATCTTTAGCCATTTGTTTAACAAGGGTGTATCGCTCGGGGTGTAC
>CAMFSS010000211.1 GCA_945983195.1 uncultured Prevotellaceae bacterium
TGATTTTGAGCGTCGGCAGAGTGGGGTTTGTGGTTGTTCTGCGTGCCCTCTTTGCTGAGTGCGGGTCAGATGCCGTGATTGAGGTAGATGGTGGCGTGAATGCCGAGACCGGAGCCAAACTGAAGGCGGCAGGAGCCGATGCACTTGTAGCAGGAAACTATGTGTTCCGTGCCGAGAATCCTAAAGAGGCAATCAGTTTATTAAAAACACTATAAAAATAGGGCATTGGTGGTGATTGGAGGTGGTGCACTTGTGGCACACACAGGTGTTGCACAAAAAAATTGAGGAAGAAAAAGTGAAATTTTCTTTGTGCAACCAAAAAAAATGATTACTTTTGCACCGCAAAAACGAAAAAAGGCCAATATCAAGGAAAGATGCCGGAGTGGCCGAACGGGGCGGTCTCGAAAACCGTTATACAGGTAACTGTATCCAGGGTTCGAATCCCTGTCTTTCCGCATACTTGCGACCTAATCGACTATCAGGGAGAAGATTAGCACGCTTATATGTGCAAAAAATCACAATGGCCGGACGAAGATTCAGGAATAAACAAATAAAAATGCAACCCAAAAAACCGTTTTTACAAATTTTTGCTATATTTGCACAGAAATTCAAGGAAATGCAAATGCGTGCGATGCCGTGCCGCACTATGTGGCTATCAGAGAGATGCTAACCCCTTGGCTCACGATGATGCGCTGATGCTGCATTTGCGAGATTAGAATGTCAATTTAATCTTCTGCCTAATATAAAGATGTAAAAATCAAGAGAAAATGAAAAACGGAGTAAGTAATATTTTATTTAAGGTTGTTACCGTAAATAAGATAACTAACGTATTATTTGACAACTTGAAAGAGATGAAGTATTTTGCTTTGTTCTTGGCCTTAAGTATGATGGCCGCGTGCACAACTACCAATGGTGGTGACAACAACAACTTATCGCGTGAGGTCAATCCGCTGATTGGAACAGACTTCACCGGTAACACATATCCCGGTGCGCAGGTTCCTTACGGAATGGTGCAGCTTAGTCCCGACAATGGATTGCCGGGGTGGGACCGCATAGCAGGATATTTCTATCCCGACAGCACGATTGCCGGATTCAGCCACACGCACTTGAGCGGCACAGGAGCCGGTGACCTCTATGACATTTCCTACTTGCCGGTGGTAGAGCCACTCAGCATAGCCGATGCACCGCTTGGGCTTCATTCGAAATTCAGACACCAGAGCGAGAAGGCACATGCAGGATACTACAAAGTGCATCTCGACGACTACGACATAGATGTGGAACTTACTGCCACTCCACGTTGCGGCATACAACGCTACACCTACAACAAAAGCTGCGACAAGGCAATAGTGGTGCTCAATTTGAGCAAGGCTATGAACTGGGACCGCACACTTGAGTGGCATGTGGAGCAGCTCGACTCGGTGACCATTGCCGGACACCGATTCAGCGACGGCTGGGCACGCAACCAGAAGCTATATTTTGTGAGCCGCTTCTCGCAGCCCATACGCTCGCTTGAGCAGGATTCCACTGTGGTGATGACATTCGACCTCTCGAAAGCGAAGGGCGTGCTGACCCTAAGTACGGCACTTTCGGCAGTGAGCATGGAAGGCGCAGAGCGCAACTTGAGAGCTGAGGCAGCCGGTGATGACTTCAACGGCTGTCTTGCGGCAGCAGAAAAGGCTTGGAATGAGGCTCTTGGAAAAGTGAAAGTAGCTTGCGGCAACCGCGACGAGCGCACTGTGTTCTACACGGCACTCTATCACTCGATGCTTGCTCCGACACTATATGACGACGTGAACGGCGTGTACCGTGGACCCGACAGCCTGATGCATGAGGCAAAAGGGTGGCACAACTATAGCACATTCTCGCTGTGGGACACCTACCGTGCCGCACATCCGCTATACACGATTCTCCAGCCTGAGCGTGCCGCCGACATGGCACGCAGCATTATAGCATTTGCCGAGCAGAACGGCCGACTTCCGGTGTGGAACATGCACGCGAGCGAAACCGACATGATGATAGGCTACCATGCAGCGGCTGTACTTGCCGAGGCGTCGCTAAAAGGGCTTATCAATGAAGCAGAACAGCGCAGGGCACTTGCCGTGTGCGTGGCAACAGCCAATCTTGATGATTATCGCCAGATAGGGCTTTACAAGCAGCTTGGCTATGTACCAGCCGATGCTGAGGGAGAAGGGGAGAACTGGACACTCAGCAAGACGCTCGAATATGCCTACGACGACCATTGCATTGCCGTGCTTGCGCGTCATCTTGGCGACGATGCAACGGCAGCCACATTTGAAGCGCGTGCAAAGAACTACCAGAATGTGTATAACCCGGCAACCGGCTTCATGCAGCCACGCCTGAAGAACGGTGAATTTGTGGAGCCATTCAAGCCCGAGGACTACACTGAATACATTTGCGAGAGCAATGCCTGGCACTACCTGTGGTCGGTGCAGCACGATGTAGACGGTCTGATAGGATTGATGGGCGGTGCAGAGCGATTTGAAGCCAAGATCGACAGCCTGTTCACATACAAGCCGGCAGAAGGAGAGGAGCTGCCCATATTCAGCACCGGCATGATAGGGCAGTATGTGCATGGCAATGAGCCATGCCACCATGTGGCATACCTGTATAACTACATAGGCAAGCCACAGAAGACGCAACGCTACGTCACGCAGATAGTGCATGAACTCTACAACAACACGCCGGCAGGACTCTGCGGCAACGAGGATTGCGGACAGACCTCGGCATGGCTTGTGTGGAGCGCATTGGGGCTTTATCCCGTCGACCCGGTTAGTCTTGTCTACCAGCTCGGCACTCCACTCTTTGAGGAGGTAACGGTGGATTTGCCAGGAGGCAAGAAACTCTTGATAAAGGCTAAAGGCGTGAGCCGTGAGCACTACACAGTGCGCGAGGTGAAGCTTAATGGAGCACCACTTAGCGAGCCTTCAATCAGCCACGAGCAGCTGATGCAAGGCGGATTGCTTGAATTTGTGATGGAATAATCGGAGTGGTAGAACCAACTGACGCATAAACAACAGAAGATGGTGAAAGCTGACTTCGAGAACGATTATAGAGCACTGTTCCGACGTTACCACGCTAATCTGCTATTCTACGCCAGCCGCCTTGTGGGTGAGGTAGAAGCAGAAGATGTGGTTCAAGACGTGTTTGTGGATTTGTGGCGCCGCCGCAACGAAGTTGAGATGGGCGACGACATACAGGCATTCCTCTACAAGGCAGTCTACACGCGCTCGCTCAATGTGCTGAAGCACAGGGCGGTTGTCGGCAGCTATGAGGAAACGCTTCTTGCCATAGATAACAAGCGAGCAGAATATTATGCGCAAGACGACAACGAAGTGGTGAAGCACATAGAGGATCGCGAGCTTCGCGGCGTAATATCGAGGGCAATAGGAGAGCTGCCCGAGAAGTGCCGCGTAGTGTTCAAGTTGAGCTATCTTCATGACATGAAGAATAAGGATATAGCACAATTATTGAAAGTGTCGCCACGTACGGTTGAGGCACACATCTATAAGGCATTGCGCTATTTGCGCAACAGATTGGTGAAAATATGAGAGTCTTTTTGAAAGATTGTTAAAGGTTGGAATAAGTATTTTTTTTAGGTAGATTGTTTTACATTTGATTATGATAAATGAAAGGTTAAAATATGATGACGATTTTCTCATAGCACGCTTCTTGCTTGGAGAGTGCGATGTGGAAGAGCTGACGACCTTACAACGCAGGCTTGACGAGAGCGCAGATTTCGCCAGGCGGTTGTTTGAGGCCGAGCAGCTTTATCATTTAGGGAAACGCGACGAAGAGAAGGAATCGGAAACTACACAATTAGCAGAATACAGCTTATTCAATAGGATAAACCACACGAAAAGAGGCGCATTGCGCTCACGAATCGTGAGAGTGGCGATGCGCGTAGCTGCGATTCTCATATTGGCTACAGTGCTTGCAGTGGCAGGCTGGGAATGGAATCAAAACCACAATGCACCTGTTGAGAAGCTGATGACCATATCAACCGGCGATGCTGTGAAAGAGCTGAAGCTCCCCGACGGCACATCGGTGATGCTCAACCGCTACACAACGCTGAAATATTGCCGCGACAATTTTGCTGCCAACCGCAAGGTGTACATAGAGGGAGAAGGGCATTTCGAAGTGACACGCAATGCAGAAAGCCCCTTTGAGGTGCACAGCACAGTGATGGCAGTGAAGGTGCTCGGCACGGTATTCGACCTAAAAAGCGACTCGGTGAAGGGCAAAGCCTCTGCGACGCTGCTGAAAGGCGAGGTGGAGGTGAAAGGCAATAACGGTGAGGGGCTGATATGCCTGGCACCGGGGCAGATTGCACACGTCGATGCCAACAGCCGCAAATTGGTGGTGCAGCAGGTGGACGAAATAGATGAGCACTGGTACAGCCGCACACTCAGCTTCAAGAAGTCGGGTCTGCGAACCATTGCAGCAACGCTTGAACACATATATGGAGTGAAGGTGATACTCTCACCGGAACTCGACCTACAGAAGACCTACACCGGCACTGTGCCCAAGAAGGAGACAGTGGAGGAGGTGCTTGAACTGATGCAGAATGCAATGCCCATAAAGTATAAAGTGGTGGGTAACAGTGTGTTCATAACGAAAAGACAATTTATCATAACTAAATATAA
>CAMFSS010000212.1 GCA_945983195.1 uncultured Prevotellaceae bacterium
GAATATTATAATAATTTATCGAAAATACTTGTCTAAATGCCAATAAATTATTAATTTTTTCAAGCATTTTCACAATTTTCACTAATATTAAACTGTTTTTATTTATGAAACTATTGAAACTGATCAAATTATCATCACTTAGTATTTTAATGTGCGCTTTTGTTTGCTGTTCTGATTCGGACGAGCCAAAAACTGAGCCGGAACCAGAGCTTCCAATTAGGGCTTTTGAGGGTCATTGGATAAAAAATGCCTCTCCCTATCAGTGGATCATCGACAAAAATGGAGATGTTAAAACTGTATCTATTGAATACGTTATCTCCATCTCTTCTCTTGATATAAATCGTGACAGTGTACGCGTAAAAGTTAACAACGAATTCAAGCTCGATTTTATGCCCGAAGACAGCATCTTAACCATCACGGAGGGTGAGCAAAAGAGCCAAGCGCTTGTTACGACATTGGAGCCGGTTCTTATCACGTTTACGGATTTAGAAACCGAGAAAGAAACCAAATTAAGGAAGCGTGGTGTTTGTTGCACTGCTGCCCCTAAGTCGATAGAAAATCTTTATCTTGCAGCCCATCGCTATAAAGTGCATGGAATGTTGTTCCGTTCCGCAGGAGAAGTGCTTCAATATTATTACTATGAAGAAGTACTCGACTACGAAATCTCAGAGTACACATATCAACCCGGTGATGACAATACTGCGCATCTGAAGTATCATGTGAAATATCGCATCAATCCAAACAAAGTCATTTCATACACAGGCAATCCCAATGCCGGAATCGACATCACATTTGATATTCAAGGCGAACTTGATATGACATTCTGGAGTTATGTCTATGATGAGAAATACAAAACTGAATTATACACCGGTGAATTTGACGGTAAGGTGACATCTATTGTTACCAATAACAGAACCGGCAAAGTAACAACAAGCGAAATAACCGGAGTGAAACCGTTTGCTATGATGACTCCCGACGAAGACGAAGAATAAACCCAAATCACTTTAGTCCCATATAGAAAAAGAGCAATGCGGCGATATTACCGCATTGCTCTTTTTAGTATGATTGTCACCGATTTAGAGCACCATAGGAGCCATAGTGCGAGCCATGATTCGGGCTGCCTCATCTACATCGGAATCTCCGGCTTGCTTCATATTGAATGGCGATGCAACCACGTCGACTTTCAAGTGTTCCAATTCAGCTTCAATGCGCTTGGTTACTGCCGGTGCCCAAGTGTAGGAGCCGAAAAAGGCAATGGAGCGGTTGCGTATGTCGCGCAGACGCAGAGCCTTCATAAGAGCGTCGACAGGAGGAAATAGTGAATTTGAGTAAGTCGGGCCACCGATAATCAGGCCCTTATAGCGTATGACATCGGCAAGAACCTGCGAAATGTGTGAGTGTGACAGATTGTGGATTATCACATTGCGGATTCCAGCCTTTGTGAGTTCAGAAGCTATTATATCGACTATTTCTTCGGTGTTGCCATACATAGAACCATAAGCAATCACCACACCCGGCTCAGCTTCAAAACGGCTCATTCGGTCGTATAAATTGACTACCTCGGCTGCACGGTCATGCCACACCGGACCGTGAGTTGGGCAGATGTATTCGATATGCAGTGGAGCTGTCTTTTTCAAGGCAGCCTGTACCATGTTGCCATATTTTGCCACGATATTTGAATAGTAGCGATACATTTCGGGAATGTAATGGTCGGTGTTCATATCGCTATCCACAATACCGCCATTGAGTGCGCCATAGCATCCGAAAGCATCGCCCGAGAAAATGAAAGCGTCGCTTTCAAGATAGGTCATCATAGTTTCCGGCCAGTGTACCATCGGTGTGAGGAAGAAACGCAGCGACTTGCCTGCACCGAGGTCGATAGAGTCATTCTCCTTTATGATTAGGAGATTATCGGTGATGCCATAATAGCCGGCAATCATATCGGCAGTTTTGTTGTTGCCCACAATCTTTATATTGGGGTATTTCTGGCGAATGATTTGAATGGCACCAGAGTGATCAGGCTCCATGTGATTGATAATGAGATAGTCAATCGGCCGGTCGCCGATAATTGCAGCAATCCTGTTAAGGAACTTAATGCAATAGCACGCTGGTACAGTGTCGATAAGAGCAACTTTGTCACCTACAACAACGTAGGAATTATAGCTCACGCCATTAGGAATAGGCCAGAGCTCCTCAAACAATTCGGTAGTGCGGTTGTTTACGCCTGCATAGAAAATTTTGTTTCCAATTTCTGAAATATTCATTTTTTAGATCTTTTAGTCTCAAATATTATATAAACAAACAATCAGTCCATTCTGTTCTTATAATCACAATAATTAAATTCCCTTAATGTTTCGATAGAGCCATTGATATGTTTTAACACAATTGCGGGGTGCTGAATGCCATTGAACATATTCGTTTTCACCGTTGTGTAGTGGTTCATATCTTCAAAGGTGAGAATGTCACCCGGCTTCACAGGATTTTTGAAGCGCCAGTCGCCGACAAAGTCGCCACTGAGACATGAATTGCCGCCGATGCGGTAGGCGTAGCCCTCATTTGAGCCATCGGGAAGTGATTCGCTCACAATAGGCTTATAAGGCATTTCAAGACAGTCGGGCATGTGACAGGCAAACGAAACATCGGCAATGATTGTGGATATGCCGCTATTTTCAACCACATCGACCACTGATGCCACAAGGTCGCCCGTCCGCCATGTGAAAGCACTGCCAGGCTCAAGAATGAGGTGAAGGTTGGGATAACGGCTATTGAAGCTGCGCAATAAGCTGACTAAGTGGTCGGTATCGTAGCCCTCACGGGTCATGAGATGACCGCCACCCATATTCAGCCACTTTAATTGAGGCAAATACTTCCCGAATTGGGCTTCAACGGAGTCAAGAACCTTTTCAAGGTCGTAGGAAGTGGATTCGCAAAGTGCATGGAAATGAAATCCTTCGATTCCGTCGGGTAAAATATCGGGCATACGGTCGGCAGTGACACCAAAGCGCGAACCGGGACCGCAGGGATTGTAAATGTCAGTTTCCACGACCGAGCACATTGGATTTATACGAAGTCCACAGCTTATCGGGTGCCCATCCTCTGATTTTGAATATTCTGAAATCCTTTGGGCAAATCGCTCAAACTGAGCCACAGAGTTGAACGTGATGTGTGAACTGCCTCGCATATATTCGCCTATGGTAGCATCGGTGTAGGCCGGGCAATAAGAGTGGGCAAGACGATGCAACTCGTCGACGGCAAGCTGCATTTCATTGAGGGAGCTTGCCGTGGAAGCGACTCCATACTCTCGGAAAATCGGGAAAGTGCGCCACAAAGCATTAGCTTTGAACGCCATGATTATTTCAGCTCCTGAACGTCGGCTGACATTGGTGATTAGGTCGAGGTTACGGCGCAGCCGCTCCTCATAGACGATATAGTAGGGGGTAGGTATCATTGTCGTAAAAGTGATTTATTCTTTAATATTGAATTTTGCAAATTTCAAGAGTAGCGTTTTTGTGCCAACTTCTTCAAAGTCGACTACTATTTTAGCGTCGGAGCCTGATGTGTCGATTCTCTTAACCGTTCCAGCACCAAATCGAATGTGGTCGATGACAGAGCCTTCCGACAGTTCAGATGCCTGATGGGTGTCATATTGTGATTGGCCGGTTGAAGCAGTGCTGACGGCGGGTTTCACTTTAGCAGTTGCCGTTTTCCTGTCAATTTCAGCCGGAGTCTGTAAGGTTGAGGTTGTTAAAGATGTGCGTGAAATACGTTCATCAAGCCAACTTGTGTGAGGTGCTGCATAGTCGTAATCGCTGAAGCGGCTACGGCTATGCGTCTCAAAGCTGCCGAAAGAGTCGACAACGTTGATAAGCCGCCTGTCGATATCGTTGATGAATCGGCTTGGTACACAATCCTTTGTGGCACCATTCTTAAAACGGCGCGAAGTGTAGGATAGCATACACGTGGTTTCAGCACGAGTGATAGCAACATATAGCAGACGACGCTCTTCCTCGATTCCATATATGCTGTCGGCACTCATTGTAGCAGGGAAAAAGTCTTCTTCAACACCTACGATAATTACATTCTTGAACTCCAGACCCTTCGATGCGTGCACGGTCATCAGACGCACACAATGTCCGTCGTCGGTGTTTTTGTCCTCATCGGTTGCGAGTGAAATCTCCGAAAGGAAATCGAGCAGTGTTGCTGTCTCGTCATCCTCTTCCTGTCGCTCATCGCAAAATGCTTTTACGGCGTTGAGAAGCTCATTGAGGTTCTCAACCTTGCTGATGTTTTCAGGAGTATTATTGCTGAGCAGACCCGAAAGAAGCTGCGTCTCTACGATTATATGAGAAGCAAGGTCGTATGCCGACATGCCGCTGTCGTAGGATTTAATGAAGTTCTCAATAAGAGTCCTGAACTTCGCGATTTTGCTTTTCGTTCCAGAATTGATGCTAACCGAATATTTGTCGATGTCACTAATCAGCTGCCAGATGCTTACGCCATTCTGTATCGCCGATTGCTGCAATTTGTCCTTAGTGGTATCGCCGATTCCGCGTGCAGGAGTATTGATTATGCGACGCAGAGCCTCATCATCGTTGGGGTTAGTAGTGAGCCTAAAATATGCAACTGCATCTTTCACCTCTTTGCGCTGATA
>CAMFSS010000213.1 GCA_945983195.1 uncultured Prevotellaceae bacterium
TGCTTGACGAGGAAAGCGTGCAGGCCCAGGCTATTGAAGCGGCCCCGGTGGCTGTAGAGACTTCCAGGGAGGAAGAACCACGCGAACTGGTAGTGCCAGTGGCGGAGGTGAAAGAAGGTATCAATAATTGCAATCTTTGTATTGACACGTTGATTGTCACACTTCCAGACAGTCGGGAATTCTGGTTTAAGTCAAATGAAGATCTCATATTGGAACTGGGTATCAAAAGCACTATCGAGAAGAATATCACCCGGCACGGCGGCTATATGATTGACGGGTGGCAATATGTGGACACACGTCAGATTCCCATTGATATCCGCTCACATATCCGTTTCAAATTCACGGACGAGCAGTGAAAGCCTGATCAACATCTTCAGCCACTTTTGTGTGGGTAAGTGATTTATCGCTGCAAATTCACACTCAACATCGACTGATATCCTCAATTCCGCAAACATCCAAACATTTTCACTGACTTGAGCTGAATTTGGACAATTTTGCACACCGGGTTGTGCCCGACCCCCAGTGTTTGTATCATACAATCACATCTCAAGGTCGGTCGTGGTCAATAAAATGGGTGGTTTTACACCTGCAGGCAATGCTTCCGCGACACTTTTCATTGTGAAAAGCGTCCTTCATGAGTATTCAGAAAGTGTTTCTGTCAGAGTTCGAGATATATCCGTTGTCGCGTGTAGAGGTTGAGCATGTTCTGTCTGCCGGATCTTATCCATTTTGCGGAACGTGTTACAGCGTGAGGCAGAAGTTGCCGAACGAGAAGCTTGAGGATATCCCCATAGCTTTGAAGGCTCTGGCAATGGCTGAGTAGTTGCGCGTACGACCACATTCAATCATTGAGACTTGGGAGCGTCCAACTCCCATCAACTCGCCAAGCTGGCGCTGAGTGAGATTTCGTTTCTTGCGCTCGTCCTTGAGGGCTTCGCCGAGTTGGTAAGCCTTCAGGTCCTCTTGAAGCTGAGCTTCCATCGCATCGCGCTCCGGAGTCCCCACCTTGCCCCATACTTCATCTACAATGTCACTAAGCGGTGTTAATTTCATCTGTGTCATTTTCGTATGCTGTTTTTATTTATTGTCAAAATATTGTTTGCGAATAGATTCAGCCTTGTCAATCTCTTTCCTTGGTGTCTTCTGTGTTTTCTTGAGTAAGCCATGAGTCGCAATCACAAGAGTCTCATTGGTCGTGTCCCAGAAAGCAAACAGTCGGTAACAATTGCTACCATAGATAGTTCGGAACTCCCAAATTTGAGAACCTTAAAGTTTTTTGAGTAGGTCAGAATTGAGTTCTCCACCTTCAACCTTCAAGAGGTTATAGGTTATCTTTTTTTGAACTTTAAGAGGCAATCTTTTTACAAATAGTGTTGCCTCTGGGAGTAATTTTACTCTACACGTTGCCATACTTTAGTTCCTTTACTGCAAAAGTATTAATTATTTTGATAAGATGAAAGCTTTAGTCTCATTTTCATTCGTGAGTAACGTCGGAATTTATGGATAGGTTTCATTTCGGTGAGAAACGCTCATGGGGACCGGGAGTTTCTTCGCACTTTACTCTTTCGAAATAATTTTTTGTGGAAAAGGCTGGTGATTATTTGGTGGTTTCGCAAAAAGTGAGTACCTTTGTGCGCTTATTTCCGAAAGGCATGACTAAGTGGCTGCACCACAGTGAGGCAGCCCGCCGCACGGGCAAAACCAGTACAAAACAAAGTTAAAAAGAAAATGTACGCAATTGTAGAAATCAAAGGACAGCAGTTCAAGGCCGAAGCCGGCAAATTCCTGTATGTTCATTTCCTCGGCGACGAGGTTAAAGAGGGCGACGCTGTAGAGTTCAGCAACGTTCTTCTCGTTGACGCCGACGGTGACGTGAAAGTTGGTGCACCTACCGTTGAAGGTGCAAAGGTAGTTTGCGAGGTAAAGACTCCCCTCGTGAAAGGTGAGCACGTAATTGTCTTCAAGAAGAAGAGAAGAAAAGGTTATCGTCGTCTGAACGGTCACCGCCAGTGCTTCACTAAGGTTGTGATTAAGGAAGTCGTAGCTTAAACCCCTAAAATTTTAAGAAAATGGCACATAAAAAAGGTGTAGGTAGTTCTAAGAACGGTCGCGAGTCTGAAAGCAAACGACTCGGAGTTAAAATTTTCGGTGGTCAATTCGCCAAGGCAGGCAACATCATCAAGCGTCAGCGCGGCACTGTTCATCACCCGGGTGCAAACGTGGGTATGGGCAAGGATCACACTCTCTATGCTCTGATTGATGGTACTGTAGTTTTCGTTACTAAGGCTAACCGCAAGTATATCTCTGTGGCTCCTGTTACAACTGAAAACTAATCACAGCTCTCATAGCGATGCAAATGTAAGCACCGCTTCAAAAACGCAACAAAAGCAATCCCGACGTCAAAATGTCGCGATTGCTTTTCTTTTTTATTCCCATTCACTTGCCGGTTTCCGGCGGTTATGCCACACGGTGCTCAATCCACCCTCACAATGCTCTCGTCGAAGGGATACCATATCCTTCCCTCCACATTCTCAAATCCCGCATCACGCAGCAGTTCCATATAGGATTTCACCTGACGCGAATGGCTCTTGTGGTGTGGCTCACCGAATTTGTAGTCAATCACTATGGTGCGACCGTCGGGAACACTCACCACACGGTCGGGGCGCGGACGGTTGCGGCCGTCGATTATCGGACGCTCATTGTACACACGGTTTCCTGCCGCAAACCAGCTTTTCACTTCATCACTCTGCGTGAGCATAGCTCTGATATTGGCTACAATGGCATCACGCTCTGCCTTGTCGACAGGTAGAATGTAGCGCACCTCACAGTAGCGGAGCACACGCTCCACATCGCGCACTGAGTGTATCATGCTGAAAATACGGTGATAAAGTATTCCACGCTCCTGTTCGGGAGTGTATATCACATCCGGGAGCTTGTATTTTGCCAAGTCGTGGCGGTTCACCACATGGTAGGGCAGCATGGCTTCAGCCGGCTCGGCTTCATGCGATGCCTCTGCCTGCTTGTTGGCAATGCTGCCTGCCTCATAGTAGGTATCTCCGCTCTCATCGTCGGTCCATGGCGTGACCCACGTTGCCACATCGGCTGCCGAATCTTTGCCGTATGCCACATTCAGGCTCTGAGCCTCCGCCTCGCTGCTGCTGTTGCAGAACTGTGCCAGATAGTAATCCAGCTTCTGTGTCACCGTGTCACCGGCACTTCCACTGTGCTGCTTGGTGAATATGTGCAGCTCGTCGACGGCACGCGTAAATGCCACGTATGTCTTGTTGAGGCAGTCACTCACCGTCTGCTTCAGTTGCACGTCGAATGGCTCCGCAAGTCGTGTATCCTTTATTTCGTTGAATTTCTTCACCGGGAGCAGTGGCGGTATCAGGCTCTCGTCAATATCATCAAATACTCCCGATTTCACCACCTCATCGTGAGTGAACCACAAGGTGTCGTCAAGTTTGCCTATATCCCATGTGGCAAAGGGGAGTATCACGCATGCAAATTCCAATCCTTTCGACTTGTGGATAGTCATCACATTCACAGCATCTACGCCCTCGGGCGATGCAATCGAAAGTTTGCCTCCGGCACGGTCCCACCAACGCAAGAATGCGAGCAAAGTGCCGGTCGTGCGGCTGCTGAAGTCGATTACCGCATCCTGGAATGCCTGAAGAAATGCATTCTCCTTAGTTCTTGCCTCCGGGCTAACGCGCTCTATGATGCGCTCCACCATCGACACAAGGCTGAATCCCTCGCTGTCGTCGGGCATGAACTCACCTATGTCACGCCCCACCTCGCTCCTGTCGTCGGGGTGCTCAAAGCAGTGGTCGAGTGCATCACCGGGTGTAATTCCCTTGTTGAGCAGTCCTTCATACTGCCGCAGCAGACGGTGCAGACGCTCGTTGAACGACTTTGCCTGCTTCGTGTCGCTCTCTTCCTCGGGCATCGACATGGTGAGGGCGATGTAGCGCATATAGCTCACCACAAGGCGCACTGCCGGTGAATTGCACAGCAGCAGCGACTCATTCGACACCACATTGATGTGACGACGGCAGTCCTCTCCCTTGTCGTATTCAAGTATGTTGCGTATTATGGTCGCTCCCTGCGAGTTCCTGTCTACGAGCACTGCAATGTCGCTCTGTCGGTAGCCGCGGTCAATCATGTCGCATATCAGGGATATCACACGTTCCGACACTGTGTCCTCATCAAATTCACTCAATTGATTGATGCGCACATAGCCTTCGGTTGCCTGATCCGGCTTGTAGAGCTGTATCACATTGGCATACATATCGGTCAGACCAAGCTCCGATGCCATTTTCGTGAAGAAAGTGTTGTTGAACTTCACCACCGTGGGCGAGCTTCGCCAGTTGCGGCTCTTGTCGTTGCCCGGCATGACCCATTGTTTGAGCGTATTGCCCACCTTGTGTTGTAGCAGCGACGGGTCGGAGTTCCTGAAACGGTATATGCACTGTTTTTCGTCGCCGATGATAAGGTTGAAGTGTCCGTCGCCGAGGCTGTTGCAGAGCATCGGCTCCATGTTGTGCCACTGCAGTTCCGAAGTGTCCTGGAACTCGTCGATAAGGAAATTGTTGATGCTCGTGCCTATGCGCTCATAGATGAAAGGCGTGTCATCTTCAC
>CAMFSS010000214.1 GCA_945983195.1 uncultured Prevotellaceae bacterium
TATGGTTGTCGGTGTGAATGGTGTTGGAAAAACTACCACCATCGGCAAACTTGCATATCAATTCAAGAAAGCCGGAAACAAGGTGGTGCTTGGCGCTGCCGACACTTTCCGCGCTGCCGCCGTCGAGCAGCTCGACATCTGGGGCGAGCGCGTGGGTGTGCCTGTGGTGAAGCAGCAGATGGGTTCCGACCCTGCTTCGGTGGCTTTCGACACCGTGCAGTCGGCAAAGGCTCAAGGTGCTGATGTGGTGATTATCGACACTGCCGGACGCAACAACAAAAAAAAACGACTGATTCACCAAAAAAAAAAAAAAAAAAAACTGATGCTCAAAGTGGTTATCGGTATGAGCGACCAGTTATAAATCCCGGTGAAATTCTTCGGTTTGGGCGTGGGTATGGAAGATTTGCAGATTTTCCGCAAAGATGAATTTGTGAAATCACTTTTCGGGAAATAATTGCCAATTTCCGGGCACTGCCCCATTTTTATTCAGAAACAGTTTAATTCGGTATATATCTACCCTATTCACATTAATAGGGTGACAGACACTATGAAGAAAAACAGGATAGACGTCATCACGCTGGGATGTTCGAAAAACCTCGTCGACTCCGAGCGGTTATTGAAACGCTTTGAGGATTGCGGTTACGAGGTAGCGCACGACTCCGACAATGTGTGCGGTGAAGTTGTAGTTATCAACACTTGCGGCTTCATCGGCGATGCCAAGGAGGAATCAATCAACACCATTCTTGAGTATGTCGAGGCGAAACGCTGCCGCCGCATAAAGCACCTTTTTGTAATGGGATGCCTCTCTGAACGCTATTTCAACGACCTGAAGCTGGAAATACCCGAGGTCGACAAGTTCTACGGCAAATTCAACTGGAATGAGCTTATCAACGACCTGAAGCTGATAAATCCTCCCACCAAGCCCTACGAGCGACACCTCACAACCCCTTGCCACTACGCCTACCTGAAAATATCCGAAGGCTGTAACCGCTTCTGCGCTTTCTGTGCAATTCCTCTCATCACCGGCCGACACACATCCATTCCTATGGAGCAGATTGAAGAGGAAGTGCGTTCACTTGTGGCTATGGGCGTAAAGGAATTCAATGTGATTGCACAAGACCTCTCGTCATACGGCACCGATATCTACGGCCGCATGGCTCTGCCGGAGCTTATCGAAAGAATTGCATCAATCGACGGCGTAAAGTGGATTCGACTGCATTACGCCTACCCCACCCAATTCCCGTACGAAATTCTCCCCGTAATGGCGCGGCACAGCAATGTGTGCCGTTATCTCGACATTGCCTTGCAGCACATCAGCGACAAGGTGCTCGCCAATATGCGCCGCCACATCACCAAGAAGCAGACGATCGAGCTGATTGAGCGTATCCGCAAAGAAGTTCCGGGCATACACATCCGCACCACACTGATGGTGGGTTTCCCGGGCGAAGGTGAAGATGAATTTGAGGAATTGAAGGATTTTGTCAGCACTGCACGTTTCGACCGCATGGGCGCATTTGCCTACTGCGAGGAAGATGACACCTACGCTGCAAAGCACTATTCCGACGATATTCCACAAGAGGTGAAAGATGCCCGACTTTCAGAGATAATGGAAATTCAGGAGAAAATTGCACTTGAGCTTAATGAGGCAAAGATTGGAAACACGCTCAAAGTGATAATCGACCGCGAAGAGACCGACTACTATGTAGGACGCACTGAGTTTGATTCACCGGAAGTCGACCCTGAGGTTCTTGTAAAGAAAACCAAGCCGCTCTGCATCGGCGAGTTCTACAATGTGAACATCGTGGCTGCAATGCCTTTCGAACTGATTGGCGAAGTTACCGAAGATTTACTGTAATGACCAACATTAGCGACAACAATAGCATCATTTTCGAGGCAGTGGCTAAAGCTTTAGCCACCGGCGCACATTTCTATGCCTATCGTCTGCCGGGCGACACTGAATTGCACTTCGGTGCACAAATCATCGACCAGCACACGCCTATGGGATTTTTCATACGCCCTTTCATTGAGTACCTCGACTCTCCAACAACCTACATTTCAGCCCAATTCGATGCCGCCACGTTTCTGCTCCTGCCGGTTTCTGCGCTCACGCAGCGTGCCATGCACCGCGTGGGCAACACGAGCACCACAAAAGAGCAATACATGGAACAGGCTGAAAATGTAATCGACCGCATGCGTCGCGGTGAATTACGAAAGGTAGTGTTGTCGCGAACCATCTGCGGCAAAGGAGACAATATCGACTGGTCCGACGTCTTTCTGCGCCTTGTTGCTGCCAACCCGAATGCTTTTGTGTTCATTTTCAATACCGAAACCACAGGAACGTGGCTTGGTGCTTCACCTGAGCGTTACCTCTCATATTCTGCCCGAAAATTCAGCACCATGGCTCTCGCCGGAACCCGACCTGCCGGTAGCACAGGCAATTGGGGCGACAAGGAAATTGAGGAGCAACGCATCGTAGCCGACTATATTGAGGATTTGCTCGCACAGCTCAACATAAAGTACCAAAAATCCGACACATGTTCTCGCCGCGCAGGAAATGTGGAGCACTTGTGCACCGAGTTTACAGGTGATATTTCCAACATGTCGCAAGTCGACAAGATGCAGAACTTGCTACACCCAACACCTGCCCTTGCCGGTCTGCCAAAAAAGGAGGCAATCAAACTGATTGTGGCTATGGAAAAGCACAACCGCCGCTATTATGGAGGCTACATTGGTCCTATTGATTTCCGCGGCAATTTCAATTATTTCGTCAATCTGCGTTCTGTGGAATTCGACAAGGAGAACTATTGCCTTTACGCCGGCGGAGGGCTTACAGCCGATTCCATAGCCGCCGATGAATGGCTCGAAACCGAGCAGAAATCACGTCTTATTCTCAACCTTATAGAAAATTGACGACAACCGTAAATGGTCTATATCACTCATAAAGCACCGGAACGTTGCATCTGAGCGATTTCTGTACGTCGATAAGGCGTTGGTTAGCACTGCCACGGAAGCGCAACGATATGTCGCGAAGCTCCATCTTGAATGGTCCGTCAACAAGCACATCTATACTCTGCAACAGCGGCTGGTAGCGCAATTTGTGCACCACATCTTCCCAGCGGTAGCCGGTATAGCACCAAATGCTCTTTCCGAGTTGCTTTTTTATCCGTTGTGCAAGCTCTGCCACTCCTTCAGCCTGAAAGAGTGGGTCTCCTCCCGAAAATGTCACATTGAAATCATTGTATTCCACCACACGAATAATATCGTCGATAGTCATTGGCTTGCCGGCATGTGAATCCCACGATTGGGGATTATGGCAACCGAAGCAGTGGTGCTCACAACCTGCAAAATAAATTGAGGTACGCAGTCCTGGACCATCGACTGTCGTACCTTCAATTATGTCAATCACATTCAATTCAGTCATTGTTCATCATCAGTCATTAAAAAATAACGATGTCATTTGTGAACTACACGGTCGCGAAGCTCGGCAAGTTTACCTGAGTTCCAGCGGTCGGTAGTTCCCACAAGATAACCTGTTATGCGCTGCAACTTGTCGATGTGCTTGCTGCCACACCTTGGGCAGACCTCAAGCCCCTCCTGTGCGTCTTCATATCCGCAGTCCATGCAGCGGTTGCGATTGTGGTTCACCGAGCCGTAGCCGATGTTGTATTTGTCGATGAGGTTCACAATATCCATCACTGCTTCGGGATTATGGGTGGCATCACCGTCGATTTCCACATAGAAAATGTGTCCGCCACGTGTCAGGTCATGATATGGAGCCTCTATCTCAGCTTTATGGCGCGGGCTGCAATGGTAGTACACCGGCACATGGTTTGAATTGATATAATAGTCCTTGTCGGTCACACCCGGAATAATTCCGAATGACTTGCGGTCACGCTTTGTGAAGCGGCCCGACAGCCCCTCTGCCGGTGTTGCAAGTATGCTGTAGTTATGCTGATACTGAGCGCCGCACGCGCTTCCGCGGTCGCGCATGGGGCGCACTATCTTGAGTCCGAGCTCCTGACTCTCGGCACATTAGCCATGGTGCTTTCCCGTGAGGGCAATCAGGCACTCTGCAAGACCTATAAAGCCTATTCCAAGCGTTCCCTGGTTGATTACAGGCTCAATAGTTTCGTTCCCTTTTAGTTTGTCAGCACCATTCCACAGCTTCGACATAACCAGCGGGAACTGCTTGGCAAGTGCTGTCTTCTGGAAGTTGAAGCGGTCGTTGAGCTGACGCGCAGTCACGTCGAGCATAGCATCGAGCTTACTGAAAAATGCCTTAATTCGTTCCTCCTTGTCGACAAAGCCCATGCAATCAATGGCAAGGCGCACAATGTTGATGGTCTAGAATGAGAGGTTTCCGCGTCCCACCGATGTCTTGTCACCGTAGCGGTTTTCAAAAACGCGCGTGCGGCAGCCCATCGTTGCCACTTCGTGCAGATATCGCTGTGGGTCGTCGGCTTTCCAATTGTCATGTTGGTTATAGGTGGCATCAAGGTTGACAAAATTGGGGAAGAATCGGCGTGCAGTCACCTTGCAGGCAAAGCAATAAAGGTCGTAGTTGCGGTCGCCGGGCATGCAGTTTACGCCACGCGTTTGCTTCGAGAGCTGTAGTGGGAGGATGGGGGGC
>CAMFSS010000215.1 GCA_945983195.1 uncultured Prevotellaceae bacterium
ATGGAGTATTACCGCGTTAAGAACCTTTACACTTTGCGCAACTCAATGCTCGACAGCAGCAAGCCTAACCTCAGAATCCTGCACCCGCTGCCACGTGTCAACGAGATTGCCTATGATGTCGACAAGAATCCAAAGGCCTACTACTTCAAGCAAGCCCAAAACGGACTCTATGCACGCCAGGCAATTATCTGCAAGGTGCTCGGAAGAAAAGTGACCAGATAAATTTTTCAAATCAACCAACGTAACTTCTCACCAAATGGTCAAGATAAAGAAAGAGGAACTGGCTGTGGCTGCCCTTGAGAACGGCACCGTAATCGACCACATTCCCACACAATCACTTTTCAAAGTGGTGAACCTGCTTGGAATCAAGAATCTCACAAGCAGCGTCACCATCGGCTTCAATCTCGACAGCAAAAAGTGCGGCAAAAAAGGCATCATCAAAGTTGCCGATGTGTTTTTCCCCGAAAAGACACTCAACCGCATCGCCCTTATCGCGCCTAATGCCAAAATCAACATTATTCGCGACTATGAGGTTGTCGACAAGCACACTGTCACTCTTCCTGACGACATCGTGGGTATAGTGAAGTGCGGAAACCCTAAATGCATCACCAACAATGAACCTGTCGATACTCACTTCCATGTGGTGGAACGCGGTGACAACGTAGTGCTCAAATGCCACTACTGCGAGCGCTCATTTAAGGACGATGAAATTGAAATAATCTAAACGGCAAATTATTCACGGAGAGCATCTGATTGTCTATATGCTTGACAATATTGCCGCTCCAAAGAACAATTCAATAAATGAAACAAAACTGGAAACCGGGCACAATGATTTATCCGCTGCCTGCCATTATGGTGAGCTGCGGCTCAACGCCCGAAGAATATAACGTATTCACGGCAAGCTGGGTTGGCACTATTTGCTCCGACCCTGCTATGTGTTACGTGTCGATTCGCCCCGAGCGTCACAGCTACGAAATAATCAAGCGAAACATGGAGTTTACGCTCAATCTGACGACTGAGCAACTGGCACGTGCCACCGACTGGTGCGGTGTGCGCTCTGGTCGCGACTATAACAAGTTTGCCGAAATGGGTATTACACCGGTCAAAGGTGTGAAAGTAGCTGCCCCTTACATCGACGAATCTCCCATCAGCATTGAGTGTCGCGTTAAGGAGATTGTGCCTCTGGGTACACACCACATGTTCATTGCCGACGTGCTCAACGTAATTGCCGACGACAGCTACATCGACCCCGAAACCGGAGCGTTCGATATGCAGGCAGCCAAGCTAATGGCTTACTGCCACGGACAATACTTCAAACTCGGAGAACCAATAGGGCGATTCGGCTGGAGTGTGAAAAAGAAACAATAATTGTAGGGAATTTTTTAATCATAAAAACATATTATCACTTAACGATGGAGAAAGACAAATTGATTTTCGACATTATCGAGCGCGAGCATCAGCGTCAAAAGAAAGGCATCGAACTGATTGCCAGTGAAAACTTCGTGAGCGACGACGTGATGCGCGCTATGGGCTCATGCCTTACAAACAAATATGCCGAGGGCTACCCCGGTCACCGATACTATGGTGGCTGCCAGGTGGTCGACGAGGCTGAAACCATCGCTATCGAGCGCCTTAAGAAACTGTTTGGTGCCGAGTGGGCAAACGTACAGCCTCACTCTGGTGCTCAAGCTAATATGGCAGTTTTCATGGCTGTTCTGAAACCGGGCGACAAGTTTATGGGACTTAACCTCTCACACGGCGGACACCTTTCACACGGTTCGCCTGTCAACTTCTCCGGTCTCGTATTCCAACCTGTTGAATACAACGTAACACGCGATACCAACCTCATCGACTACGACATGATGGAGGAGGTTGCACGCCGTGAGCGTCCGAAGCTCATAGTGGGCGGTGCTAGTGCCTACTCACGCGAATGGGATTACGCCCGCATTCGCAAAATTGCCGATGAAATTGGTGCAATCTTCATGTTCGATATGGCACACCCTGCCGGACTTATTGCAGCCGGTTTGCTCGACAACCCCGTAAAATATGCACACATCGTAACATCTACAACCCACAAGACTCTTCGTGGTCCTCGCGGTGGTGTGATTATGATGGGAAAAGATTTCGACAATCCTTGGGGAAAGACTACTCCAAAGGGCGTTATCCGCAAAATGTCGTCGCTGCTCGACTCAGCCGTGTTCCCCGGAGTGCAAGGCGGTCCGCTTGAGCATGTAATTGCCGCAAAGGCTGTTGCATTCGGCGAAGCTCTCCAACCTGAGTTCCGCACCTATCAACAACAAGTGAAGACCAATGCAGCCGCTATGGCTCAGGCATTCCTCGACAAGGGCTACCAAATTGCTTCAGGTGGAACAGACAACCACTGCATACTCCTCGACTTGCGCAGCAAATTCCCCGAGCTGACTGGAAAGCTCGCTGAGAAGGCTCTCGTTGACGCTGATATCACTGCCAACAAGTATATGGTGCCATTCGACTCTCGCTCTCCGTTCCTCACATCGGGAATACGCCTCGGGACACCTGCCATCACCACCCGTGGTGCCAAAGAACCGCTTATGGGCGAAATAGTGGAAATGATCGACACCGTTCTCCACAATCCTGAAAACGATGCAGTTATCAAGTCTGTTCGTGAGAAGGTGAACGCCATTATGGCCGGCTACCCAATGTTTGCATGGTAATCGGCAATTAATGCCTTTACAGGCCGAAATAGATATCAAGAGATATAAAGAATCAACTCGTATTATTGAAGGGTGTACCTGAATCATCGGTACACCCATTTTTTTACCCATTTTTTTATGTTAGCAGCAAATTTTACTGCAAAAGCAAGCGCGTGTGTCACTACTTTTTTGTATTTTTGCATTTTAGATTTTATATATCAGGAATTGTGACAAGCGGAACTATGCAAAACCGAGTTTCTCGAATACGGCGACTACTGTATACAGCTATGGCGGCAATGTCGCTGTTGCTTGTTGCATCATGCAGCTCGACTAAGCATGTTCCCGACGGAATGTTGCTGCTCGATGATGTGAAAATCAATATTCTCGATGAAAAAAAGGAACTCAAGCAAGCCGACCTCATCAATTATCTGCGACAGCAGCCTAACCACAAGGTACTCGGTGGCTTGAAACTGCAACTTGCAGTCTACAACATATCAGGACGCGACAGCTCAAAGTGGTTCAACCGTTGGGTACGACGAGTCGGTTCGGCACCCGTTATCTACGACCATACCCTCACACTTGCTTCAGCAAAGCAGCTTAGCATTGCGCTTGCCAACAAGGGCTATCTCCACGCAAGCGTCGACGTCGACACATTCTGCCGGTTCGACAAAAAGAAAATTCGTGTCGACTACAATGTGACTCTACGAAATCGTCATTTTGTCGACAGCATTGGATTCAATATACCCGACTCCACCCTCAATAGGCTTATACACAACGATTCTGCTCGCATGATGGTGAAACCCGGTGTGCCATTTGACCGCAACATTCTCGACCAGGACCGCCAAGCCATCACCGACCGACTGCGAAACCGCGGTTATTACGCCTTCAACAAGGAGTACATCACCTACACTGCCGACACTGCCGAGAACTCACAGAAAGTGAACCTCACAATGAATCTGATGCCTCCTTACAAAAGCAAAAAATTCGAATACTACACCAGCCACAAGCCGTTCTATTTCCGAAACGTCACTTTTGTCACTAATTTCAATCCACTGGTTGAACACGAAAACCAACAGTATTCGGCAGCCGACACCGTGCAATTCAAGAAAATCACAATTCTCTACGACGAGCACTATCTGCGTCCGGGCGTAATCGACGATTGTTGCTTCATCGAGCCTGGAAAGGCATACAGCAACACGGCTATCGACAAAACATACCAAGCTTTTGCCCGCTTGGGAATTGTGAAATTCGCCAACATAGAGATCGTTCCTGTGGGAGAAATCGAAGACAAAATATGGCTCGACGTTTATGTGCTTCTCACTAAAAGCCGTCCACAAACCGTGTCGCTATCACTCGAAGGTACAAACTCCGAGGGTGACCTGGGTTTTGGAATCGGGACCGGATACCAGCACCGCAACATCGGCAAAGGGTCGGAAATACTCAATACGAAGTTCCGAATGTCGTATGAAAGCCTTTCGGGCGACCTTTCAGGTCTTATCAACGAAAACTATTCAGAATATGCAGCCGAAGTGGGCATCACATTCCCTAAATTCGTGTTCCCTTTCCTGAAAAAGTCGTTCAAGCAGAAAATTCTTGCCTCTACCGAGTTGTCAACACAATTCAACTACCAAGAGCGGCCTGAATACACACGAATCATTGCAGGTATCGGATGGAAATACCACTGGAGTGCAAAACAGAACAGAAACCGACACACAGTCAATCTGGTCGACCTCAACTATGTGTATCTTCCAAAAAGCCGTACCGACTTCCTCGACAGTATAACAAACCCCCTGTTGCGCTATTCCTATGAGAACCACTTCATTATGCGCACAGGATACTCATTCTATCACACCAATAAACGGCAATCGTCGGTGCTTGGCAGTAATCTATATCAAGAAAACGTCTACACCATAAGGGCGGCAATCGAAAGCGCAGGCAGCCTCCTCTATGGTATAT
>CAMFSS010000216.1 GCA_945983195.1 uncultured Prevotellaceae bacterium
GGTGTGTTGTTGGCTTGTTTTGCAGCACGCGGTTCATTATAGAAGTTCCCCGTTAGCATTCTGTGTTCCTCCTCGCTCCGCGGTTCTTTATAGCCGAAGCCGAATGCCTCGGCATATTTCCGTATAGGCAGGTCGCGGTTCACCTCAAAATATTGCTCAAGCTCATCAAGCTCCGACGGTCCTTTGATGAAGCGGAAAATTCCGCCACCGCCATTGCACATCACCACTATCTTGAATCTCGCCGAATTGTATTGCGACGCAAGCCCCGATATGTCGTAGCTGAGGCTCATGTCGCCTGTAATCAGCAGCGTGCAGCGGTCTGTTGTCACAAGCGACGATCCGAGGGCTGTCGATGTTGAGCCGTCTATTCCTGCCACACCGCGGTTGCAGTAGCTGCGGTGCAAATGTCGGCACTCAAAAAGCTGGGCATAGCGAATTGATGTGCCATTCGACAGATGCAAATCAGTGCCGTTTAGAATCATCGGCATAAACGTGGCAAATGCCTTCAAGTCGCTCCACGGAGCAGTGGCAATGTAGCTCTTGTGTCGCTCCCATGCCGCTCTCCTTGCATCTCGCCACATTGTCGCATATCGGCTCTTCGTCTTCTTGCCTGGTTCCGACTCTATTCCTGCTTGCATCTGGCTGAAAAACTCCGGCACGTCCACCTCTATGCGCTTCGTGAGGTGCTGCATTGTGTCAATCACATTGTGGTCAATCCCTATGCGCCACTCCTCTTTGGGTGGATTGCTGCGCAGGAATTGCTTCAACATTCGCGTCACAAGCGCACCTCCCATTGTAATTAGCAAGTCGGGAGCATAGTCAGCCTCCTCTCCTGCCGGAATGGCTGAGAGTGTGCGGTCGATGTTGGTGATGATACGCTCACCTGCAATGTTCGATATTGTCTCGGTCAGCACCACCACATTCTGCATGAGCGAGAGCGATGCAAGCGTGCGTTCAAGTTCATCATCATGCGGCATCACTCCGGCAACAATCATCACGCGCTTGGTGCTGCAAATAGTGTCTATGCACTCATCTGCAATGTCATATCGTGCATGGAGCATCGTCTCCACATTCTCTATGATTCTCGCCTTTCCATTAACGCGCCGCCTGGTGCCGCAAAGCGGCTCGGCAAGCTGAACATTGATGTGCACGGGTCCCATCGGCGCACGTTTTGCCAGTATCGCAGCCTCGTTCACCATGCGGTTCACCCACCACCCTGCGTTTGCAGCATCGGTCATCGCAGGAATGTCGCAAGTGTGCTTCACCACATTGCCGAGTGCACCGGGCTGGCGCAGCTTGGGGCTGGCGTTTTGGTCAATCCACTCTGACGGGCGGTCGGCTGATACTAAAATCCGCGGCAGTTGTCGATAATAAGCCTCAGCAGCAGCCGGAGCATAATTGAGCACTGCGCTGCCCGATGTGCACACCACAGCCACCGGCTCGCCGGTGCTCTGCGCTATCCCCACCGCTACAAATGCCGCACTGCGCTCATCTACAATCACATGCTTCTCCACACGCTTTTCGCGCGCAAAAGCCACAATAAGTGGCGCATTTCTCGACCCGGGCGAAATCACTGCATGTCTCACACCCTGCCCCACAAGCACCTCCACAAGCTCAGCACAAGCCTCATGGTCGCTCGTCAATATATCTTCTGTTGTTTCGTTTGTCATTACATAAATTCCTAATAGGATTTTTCAGAGTTAAGTCATTTTTGGTGTTGCAATAATACGAAAAAAACGTGAATCGCCCAAATTTTGTATCCAACAAGAAACCATCTAAAACAGAATAATAGAAGCATCCGCCCAAAATTGCCACCGAAATCCAAAACCACTGTCCACCACCGCCACAAGACAGGCGAGCGCAGCGATGTCACCCCACGCCACAATGCAAGCGAGCGCAGCGATGCCACCCACCGCCACAAAGGGCGAGCGCAGCGATGCCACCCCACGCCACAATGCAAGCGAGCGCAGCGATGCCACGCACCGCCACAAAGGGCGAGTGGAGCGAGCAGTGCCTCGGAGGGGCACGATTATGGCTAGCCCCACACAGTCAGTGCCGGAGGTACTGGCTGTGTGGGGTAGCGATGCAAAAAATCGATAGCGTGTCGTAGATACGCGATTATGGTAGCACACTCCACCACCCTTCATCCTCATTGCGAAAGCCGAAAAAATCACCACATCGCAATCCGCAATGTGGTGATTTATGTCGCAATTTTGCTATTAAATTGCCATTTTTATTCCGCTGTGAGAGCCAAGCGCATACCGCCATACATACTGCGGTAAGATGGGGAGTGGCTGTAGCGGTACGCTACGCGGCAGTCGGGAGCGTCGTCGTGCCAGCATCCACCGCGCAACACGCGGTAAGACCCACTACCGGGACCTGCAGGGTCGGTCTGCTCCCCACTGCTATAGCTGCCATACCAATCATTGCACCACTCCGATACATTGCCACTCATGTCATACAGCCCAAGTGCATTTGCCGACTTGCCGGCTACGGCGTGTGTACTCGAAGAACTGTTATCCCAATACCATGCCACATAGCCGTTTGTGTTGTTGCCGCTATACAGCGTCTGCGTGGTAGCTTTATTACCACCACGGGCGGCATACTCCCATTCTGCCTCTGTAGGCAGTCGGAATGTAAGCCCCGTCAATTGATTCAGCTTCGTTATAAACTCCTGGCAGTCGTTCCATGAGATTTCGTAAGCAGGATAATTGTCACCAAGACCGTATGAGGCAGTCCACGCACTGCCAAACGATATCGGCTTCTGTCCCATCACAGCATACCACAATGCCTGTGTCACCTCAGTCTCTCCCATATAGTAATCCTTCGTTATTGTCACCTGATGTGCCGGCTTTTCATCTTCATTAGCCTCTGTCTGCTCCGCTGTCGCTCCCATAGTGAATGTCCCTGCCTCCACCAGCTTCATCCTGAATGTCACTCCATTGGCTGTGACAAATTTATCGTTAGGGTCTGGAACCGATAAAGCCAAGCGCAAGCCGCAGTTATATTGTGTGTACCACGGGTCTAAGTGGTCTCGGCACGCAACGCGATAAGGCATAAGGCCGTATTCATGCGAATAACCACCGCGCAGAATTCGCGTTGAGCCAATTGAAACAATAGGATCGGTCTGTGCTTCGCTGCTATACTGGCTATATCCATCATAACACCACTCCATGACATTACCGCTCATGTCATACAGACCAAGTGCATTTGCAGCTCTTCCGGCTACTTCGTGAAAAAAAGTTGATTCGTGACCAGAATACCAGGCTATATCCCCAAAAGTATTGCTACCGCTATATAGCGTCTGGATTGGTTTCTTGTGTCCACCGCGTGCAGCATATTCCCACTCTGCCTCAGTTGGCATGCGGAATGTAAGCCCGGTCAATTGATTTAGCTTTGTTATAAACTCCTGGCAGTCGTTCCATGAGATGTAGTATGCAGGATAGTTGTCACCAAGACCGAGAGAAGAAGACCATTGGTAGCCATCGTGTGTCGGCTTTTGTCCCATCACTGCATACCACAGTGCCTGTGTTACCTCAGTTTCGCCCATATAGTAATCCCGAGTGAGAGTCACTTGATGTGTCGGCTTTTCATTATCTCCAGTCTCGATTTGCTCTGCCGTGGCTCCCATAGTGAATGTCCCGGCCTCCACTTTTATCATATTGAACGATACACCATTCACTGTAATCGTTTTCACCTCAAGTGAAGGATCGCGGGCTGTATCAGGTTTTGTGAAAGATTCATTTGGATTGTGAATCATGAATAAATCGTCCTCATAGGTTTTTTCCTTGCACGAACTGGCAAAAAATGCTATAGTTGTGCCGAGCAATATGCTTATTATGTTGTTTGTTTTCATAATTGGTGTCATTGTTGTTATAATGAGAAATATATACCGACGAAAAGATTACCACCGTTAGCCCAACCGTTCACTTTCGAAGAAACTTCGCTCAATCTTTTGAATGTTTCTTTTTTGTTGACTGCAAAGCTCCACTCACCGCTGGCACTCATACCAAAGTAACTGCTAAATGCAAATTCTGCTCTCATACCGGCAGTCAGTGATAGGGAGTAGGTATAAGGATGGTTTGTCATCAATACTTCCATTAATCCTATTTGCGGCGTGATGCGACAACGCTTCCCCGTCATTATGCCATATCCTATGCGACCGCCAAAACACAAAGGCTTTAACTCATGACGCGAGGCATCGCCGGGTCTATTATTAACTAAATAAATTTCCCCAGTATCCAGAACCACCGAAAAAAATGCCTCGGCATTGAAGTTGTGGATATATGCTCCTAAACTTGCTCCTATTCCTGTGCGGGCGCCCACAATTCCGCCTCCCTGGAGATAAATTGTGGTGGGTCGGATATACTGCTGTGAGAGCTTCACGTCGAGGGTGGGGTTGGAGCTGTCGAGGTGCACGCGCTGCTCGTAGGTGCGGTGGCGCCGGGCGGTGAGGCGAATCAGGTAGTCGCCCGATTCCATCTCCTGAGTGTATGGCGTAGTGCCCACACTCTTGCCATCGATGCTCAGCGATGCACCTTTAGGAGAGGAATTGAAGGTGATTTTTGCAGAGTT
>CAMFSS010000217.1 GCA_945983195.1 uncultured Prevotellaceae bacterium
GTTGGTCTGGTCCATGAACTGGGACAACTGGCTCGTTCCGAAGAATGAGTTGATTACGGAAGAGAGGGTCTTCGCGTTGATCAGGTCGATAGGGTTGAACTGCTCGCTGTCGCGGACGTTCATCCTCTCGCGTATGGTGCGGGCCATACGGCTCAGGCCGACGCTGAACTGGTTGGCGAGCTGCTCGCCGACAGTGCGTACGCGACGGTTTGAGAGGTGGTCGATATCGTCGACCGTAGCCTTTGAGTTGATGAGCTGGATGAGATACTTGATGATCTCGATGATGTCGGTATTGGTCAGAACGCGAACGTCAGTAGAAGTTGTGAGGTTCAGCTTCCTGTTGAGACGGAAACGGCCGACATTGCCCAGGTCATATCTCTTCTCAGAGAAGAAGAGCTTGTCGATGACATCCCTTGCGGTGCTCTCATCAGGCGGTTCTGAATTGCGGAGCTGCTTGTAGATGTAGTTGACAGCCTCGATCTCCGAGTTTGTCGGATCCTTCTGAAGGGTGTTGAAGATGATTGAGTTCTCGGCTGAGTTTGCCTCATCTTTCTGGAGAAGGATAGATTTCTCATCTGCATCAAGGATAGCCTCGATAGTGTCGTCGTCGAGAATCTCGCCTCTCTTGACGATGATCTCGATGCGCTCTACCGGGGTGACTTCTCCTGTATCTTCATCGATGAAATCCTCGAATTTGGGCTTGAGGACATTGTTGGCAAGCTTGCGGCCCTTGTTAGCCTCAACAATCTCACTTGTTTCCTTGATCTCGTCTGCAAGGTCGAAGATGTCGATGATATCCTTGTCTGCATTGTAGCCGATGGCTCTGAGCAGAGTGGTTACAGGCAATTTCTTCTTGCGGTCGATGTAGGCATACATCACGTTGTTGATGTCGGTTGCGAACTCTATCCAAGAACCGCGGAAAGGAATAATACGGGCAGAGTAGAGCTTCGTTCCGTTGGCATGGGTGCTCTGTCCAAAGAACACGCCCGGCGAGCGGTGAAGCTGCGATACTACGACGCGCTCTGCTCCGTTGATGACGAATGTACCCTTGTCGGTCATATACGGAATCGGGCCAAGATACACATCTTGAACTACAGTTGCGAAATCCTCATGATCGGGGTCGGTACAATAAAGCTTCATTTTAGCCTTAAGTGGCACCGAATAGGTCAAGCCACGCTCAAGGCATTCTTCAATTGTGTAGCGCGGTGGGTCGATATAGTAATCGAGAAATTCAAGGACAAAGTTGTTGCGAGTGTCCGCAATGGGGAAGTTCTCAGCAAACACCTTATAGAGTCCCTCGTTTTTTCTTTTCTCAGTTGGTGTATCTAATTGCAGAAAATCTCTGAATGACTTTAATTGCACCTCTAAAAAATCGGGATAAGGAAGCGGATTCTTTACAGATGCGAAATTAACGCGTGTTTGTTTAGTAACTGACATTGAAAATTAAATTAAGTGAACTCAAATATTAAATTATAACACAAAAAGGTTAAGAATCGTCTTGTGAGAAGATTCTTAACCTAATCACCTGAAAATCAGGTAATATTATTTAAGTTCAACTTCAGCTCCAGCCTCTTCCAATTGCTTCTTCATGCCCTCGGCGTCGGCCTTAGCGAGACCTTCCTTAACTGTGCTGGGTGCACCGTCAACCAACTCCTTAGCTTCCTTCAAGCCAAGACCGGTGAGTTCCTTAACGAGCTTAACAACTGCAAGCTTGCTTGCACCAGCGCTCTTCAATACTACGTCGAACGAAGTCTTCTCCTCCTCAGCTGCAGCACCTGCTGCAGGACCTGCTGCTACTGCTACTGCGGCTGCTGCGGGCTCGATACCATACTCGTCCTTCAAAATTTGAGCAAGTTCGTTTACTTCCTTTACGGTAAGGTTAACTAATTGTTCTGCAAAAGCTTTCAAATCTGCCATTTTTATAATGATTTAATTGTTTGTTTTTAATTTTATTATTCCTCTTTTTTTGCTACAGTATCAATAATACCTTGAATCTTGTTTCCGGCTGCACCCTGAAGTCCAGAGATAACGTTCTTAGCAGGCGATTGCAACAGTGCAACGATGTCGGCAATAAGTTCGTTCTTGCTCTTGAGGCTTGCAAGGAAGTCGAGCTGGTCGGCTCCAAGATAAGCGGTCTCCTCAACGTATGCGGCCTTGAGGGCCGGAAGTACATCATCCTTCTTCAAGAAGCCCTTGATAAGCTTTGCAGGTGCATTGCCTGTGTTTGAGAGCATCAGTGAAGTAGAACCTTTCAATGCTGGATAAAGACCTGAGTAATCAACATCGCTCTGCTCCATTGCCTTCTTCAAGAGGGTGTTCTTAACTGCTACGAGTTTCACGCCCTGCTTGAAGCACTCACGGCGAAGTGCCGATGTCTTCTCTGCATCAAGTCCGTTGGTCTCTGCGAGATACACGCAGCTATACTCCTTGAGGGTTGCTGCTATCTCATCAATTATAGTAAGTTTATCTTCCTTTCTCATTGTCGTGTAAATCTTTTAATTATTCGTCAATTGATTTAGTATCAATCTTGATACCTGGACTCATTGTACTTGAAAGATAAATGCTCTTAATATAAGTACCCTTCGCAGTAGCCGGTTTCAATTTTATCAAGGTGTTGATAAACTCCTTGGCGTTCTCGCGAATCTTCTCCGGAGTAAATGAAACTTTACCAATTGAAGTGTGTACGATACCTCCCTTGTCGACCTTGAAGTCGATTTTACCTTGCTTTACTTCTTTCACTGCCTTGGCAACGTCCATGGTCACAGTGCCGCTCTTGGGGTTAGGCATCAAGCCACGAGGACCAAGGATGCGTCCCAGAGCACCAATCTTACCCATGATTGCAGGCTGAGTGATAATTACGTCTACATCAGTCCAGCCGCCCTTGATTTTGTCAATGTACTCGTCAAGACCTACATAGTCGGCTCCGGCCTCAGTGGCAGCGGCAGCTACATCGGGGTTGCAAAGACACAACACACGAACTTCCTTACCTGTTCCGTTAGGCAACGAAACAACGCCACGTACCATCTGGTTAGCCTTGCGGGGGTCAACACCCAAGCGAACATCGATATCAACCGAAGCATCAAACTTTGTGAAGGTGATTTCCTTTACGAGAGCTGATGCCTCCTTAAGAGTGTAACTTTTCCCCGCTTCAATCTTTGCGTTTACTACCTTTTGATTTTTTGTAAGTTTAGCCATGTCAATTGAAGTTTTTAATTGTTTTCAGGGAACGCGCCCTTTACAGTGATACCCATACTTCTCGCTGTTCCGGCAACCATTCGCATAGCCGAGTCTAAAGTAAAACAGTTCAAATCCGGCATTTTGTCTTCAGCAATTGTCTTTACCTGCTCCCAAGTAATCTCGGCAACCTTCTTGCGGTTAGGCTGAGCCGAACCGCTCTTCTGCTTCGAAGCCTCAAGCAACTGGATAGCTACCGGTGGCGTCTTCACAATGAAGTCAAAGCTCTTGTCGGTATAGTAAGTGATTACTACCGGAAGAACCTTGCCTGCCTTGTCTTGTGTGCGGGCATTGAATTGCTTGCAAAATTCCATGATGTTAATACCCTTAGAACCAAGTGCAGGTCCTACTGGGGGTGAAGGGTTTGCTGCTCCACCTTTAATCTGTAATTTGATCTGTCCAGCAATTTCTTTAGCCATTTCTAAAACTTTTTTTGATTAAATTAGTTTTATAAGCGGTCGTCATAACCGTAGGCAGGCGCGTAACCTCCCACCATTAAGTTACTCCCGCTCTACTTGAGAATTATCCAATTCAAGAGGAGTCTTTCTGCCGAAGACCTTCACCATCACTTTGAGTTTACGCTTCTCGCGATTCACCTCCTCAATCTCACCGGTGAAACCGCTGAAGGGACCGAAGTTCACCTTCACGCTCTCTCCCACGATGAAATCATTCAGAACGTCATCATCGCCCTCGATCGAAGCATCGGCAACGCCCAACATTCGGGCTACCTCATCTTCACGAATAGGCTCCGGCATAGCCGTCTTGTCACGTCCATGCAGGAAGTCGATAACGTTGGTGGTGTTACGCAATTCATACATAACATCGCCGGTCAGTTGAGCCTCGACAAAAACATAACCGGAATAAAGATTCCTTTCTTTGAGAACCTTTTTCCCGTTACGCGTGGTGTAGATCTTTTCAGTAGGAATCAACACCTGTGATACGTACTTTCCAAGATCGGTGTTTTTGATTGCTGCGTCGAGCACTTCTTTAACCTTTGCCTCCTTGCCTGAAATTGCGCGGAGAACATACCATCTTTTCTTTACTTCTACTGACATTGATTTTCCACTAAAAAGTTAACTATTCCAATACATAGGTGATTTACAGCGATATGCCGTAAATCAGGTGCATCAGCGTGTCTACAACCTCATCCATAGCTAAAATAACAATAGCTATTATGATGGAAGCTACCATAAAAACTACTCTGCTATTGGCAAGCTGACTCTTGGTTGGCCAAGAAACCTTATAAACCAATTCGTTATAAGAATCCTCGATATCCTTAAGTATTTTCATTTATTATTTTCTTTACTGATTAGCACGGGAAGAGAGTCTCGAACTCCCG
>CAMFSS010000218.1 GCA_945983195.1 uncultured Prevotellaceae bacterium
TCCGGTTTTCAAGAAGTTGGACTCACATCTTTATGGTTTAGCGGACAGTAATAATCTGCATTCGTTTTTATCACATGCATATTAGTGAGCAAGCTAAAGAGAAAAATATCATTAGCTGTAATTTCTTTGATATTCTGTGCCACTGCCATATACTTGTTTGATGAGTATATAGTAAATGCGTTCAACAATATAACAGATCGATTCACTAAAGACAATATAGAAACAGCAGGCAATAGAACAGTGCTATTTGAAGAATACAATGATTTTTTGCTAGATAATCCAGAGTATTTATTTTACGGAACAGGAGCACTATATTACAAGGAGTTTGCAAAAGTTTCAAACTCAACCCATAATGCAACACAACAGATAATTTTATGTTATGGACTTCTTGGATTCATTATTTATATCTACGTATCTGTATATTTCCTAAGAAATTATAGAGCAAGAAAACTAAAGATTATAGACTATATTCCATTGTTTGCCACAATAGCATTCGTTCAAAGTATTCAATTTCTGAATCCATATCACCTTATGCTTCCTGTTGCATTGTCTACGTTTTCTCTAAGGATTTCAGCTAATAAATAAGGACAACGGTATCGTAAAAGGAATTTTCATTCAAAATTTGAGAAATAAGAAATCAATCTCAATGAATGAAAAATAGATTTTCACAAAATGCCAGAAAATATCTCTCAAAATAACAAGAGGATAGCGAAGAACAGCATCTATATGAGTATTCGCATGGTAATAGTACTGTGCATTACTCTATACACCACACGAGCGATTCTTGATGTGCTTGGGGTGGAAGATTATGGTATATATAATGTTGTGTGTGGATTTGTGAGTATGCTTGCATTTCTGAACACGTCAATGTCGAATGGAATACAGCGTTTCTTTAATTTCGAATATGGAAAGAACGGAGAAGTCGGGGCAAATCGTGTGTATAATACTGCACTTATAATCCAGTCATTGCTTGCTATTGTGATATTGGTATTGGCAGAGAGTTTTGGATTATGGTATATGTATGAGAAAATGGTTATTCCAGCCGAAAGGTTCATAGCAGCACAATGGATATTTCAATTATCATTGGTAAGTTTCTTGTTTATCATAATGCAAGCTCCTTACACTGCTGCGGTGATGGCACACGAAAAAATGGACTTTTATGCTATTGTAAGCGTTCTCGATGCTATATTAAAATTAGGAATCGTGTTTGCTATCCCACTTCTTGATGGCGATGGACTTATTATATATGGCATACTTCTGTCGCTAATAAGTGTGCTGAATTTCATACTATATTACGTTTATTGCAAGAAAAATTTCAATGAGATTAAATTCCACATCATATTTGATAGAAGTTTATTCCGTTCGATGTTAGGCTTTTCGGGCTGGAATGTATTCGGCTCATTCGCTAATATGATGAAAGAACAAGGCATTAATCTCGTAATGAATTTGTTCTTTGGACCAATCGTGAATGCAGCCAGAGGAATTGCAGTGCAAATAAACTCTGGTCTTCAAAGCTTTGTTGCGAATTTAGGAATATCAATTCGACCCCAGATTGTTCAATCATATGCAAAAGGAGATATAGACCGAACAATGAATTTATATTTTAGCATAAGCAAACAGAGTTGCTGTTTATTATATTTCAATGCATTACCAGTTATTATTGAAATTGACTTTATTCTTCATATTTGGCTTGGTGAAAATATCCCAGATCATACAACTTCTTTTATAGCAATTATTATTCTTACATCGTTTGTCAATAATTTGAATGCAGCTACCTCGAATGTCGTTCATGCATCTGGAAAGATGATGTTATATCAAGTAACCGGCGGTCTTGCTATTCTCTTATCAATTCCATTGGCATATTGGGCATTGAAATATGGAGCATCTCCAGAATGGGCGTTATTGATGAGTTTTATTACAATGATGCTTGCGCAAATTATTGCGTTAATTGTGCTAAAAAGGATTGTAAGATATTCGATAAAAGAATATATAAGAAAGGTGTTATTTCCTTTCATTGGAGTTGTTCTTATATGCAGTCCGATTATATATTTTACAAGTACTTTGTTTTATGAAGGACTTTTAAGATTTTGTATAATAACATCAATATCTACTATTGTCGTAGGAATAGCGATTTATATAATTGGCTTGAATGCCAAGGAGAAAAGTTTAATAAGAAATATGTTTCTTAATAGGATTCTTCATCGATAATTATGACGCGGGTAATAACTTACGGAACATATGATTTACTGCACCAGGGGCATGTAAATCTGCTGCGGAGGGCGAAAGAGCTTGGTGACTATCTTATTGTGGGTGTCACAAGTGACAGTTTCGATCGCGGTCGCGGCAAGCTGAACGTGCGCAATAATGTGCTTGAGCGTGTGGAGGCTGTCAGACGCACGGGATATGCCGACGAAATAATCATTGAAGACTATCTGGGGCAGAAGATTGACGACATTCAGAAGTATGATGTTGACATTTTCGCCATTGGCTCTGATTGGGAGGGAAAATTCGACTATCTCAACGAGTTCTGCAAGGTGGTGTATCTTCCGCGCACTCAGGGAGTGTCATCTACAATGCTCAGGGCTGAGACCCAGGAAGTTTACAAGGTGGGAATAGTAGGCTCCGGTCGAATTGCTAACCGCTTTGTCCCTGAATCGAAAGTTGTGAATGGGATAGATGTCACTTCGGTATATGACACGAATGTGACGAATGCCAAAGAATTTGCAACAAAGCATTATGTGGAAGCATATAGTGCCGATTTTGCCGAGTTCCTTTCCACTGTAGATGCGATTTATATAGCATCTCCGCATTTAACGCACTATACTTATGCAAAAGCGGCTCTTGAAGCAGGCAAGCATGTGCTTTGCGAGATTCCGTTCACATTGTCGGCAACTGAGGCAAAAGAACTGTATGATTACGCCGATGCTCATAATCTTGTGCTGCTCGAAGCAAGCAAGACTGCTTATTGTCCCGCATTCTGCCATATAACTACACTCGTGAAAAGTGGAATCATTGGCGACGTGATTGACGTGAAAGCTTCGCTGTCGAAGATGGTTCAGGCACCGACCCGCGAGCTTGATGCAAGTCAGGCTGGAGGTGCGATGAACGAGCATGCGCCATTGCCGTTGATGTCGATTATCAAAATTCTCGGCACAGAGTATAAGGACATTAGCTTCTATTCAAAGCTCGAGAATGGAGTCGATGTATATACGCGAGCAAACATCATATATCCTCACGCAACAGCATCGGTCACGCTTGGCATCGGTGTCAAGACTGAGGGAAATATGGTGATTTCGGGCACAAAGGGCTATATCTATGTGCCTGCTCCTTGGTGGCTTACTTCATTCTTTGAAGTGCGATATGAAGACCAGACCAAGAACAAAAAATATTTCTACAGCTACGATGGTGATGGCTTACGCTACGAAATACAGGAATTTATTTCAATGATAGTGAACAATCGTCGGAGCTGCTACAAACTGCGTCGTCGCGAAAGCATCGCCATTGCAGGAATAATAGAAAAATTCAACAAAAAAGAAAACTACACTGAGATATGAAGTATGCAGTTGTAACAGGCGGTACATCGGGTATGGGACTTGGTGTTGCCAAAATGCTGTTGTCAAAAGGCTACTATGTATTTGCCACATACGTTGGTCCTGATTTCACTGGGAATCTGACAAACTATGAGGCAATTAAGATAGACCAAACAAAACGTGAAGAGGTTTACAGATTCATTGACTACGTGAAGAGCAGAACCGACCACTTGGATTGCCTTCACTGCAATGCCGGCATAAGTATTCGGAAGACATTCACAGAATATACCGACCGTGATTGGGATATGATGATAGAAGTGGCTGTCAATTCACACTACATTATGTGCCGTGAATTTTTCCCAATAATTCCTCCGGGCAGCAGGATTCTTTTTACCGGCTCTCAAATGGGGATTAATCCACATGCCACAGTACTGGCTTACGGAGTAACAAAATCAGCAGTGCATGCACTTTGTCAGAATTTGGTAAAAGAATTTGAAGGAACAGGGACGACAGTCAATGCCATAGTTCCTGGTTTCGTGGAAACGCCTTGGCAGAAAGAGAAACCCGAAAACATCAAACAAAACATTTACAAAAAAACTGCAATTCACCGATTCGCAACTATTGACGAGATTGTCGATGCATTCCGTTTTTGCATCGACAACCCCTTTGTCAATGGCAGCTTAATCGAAGTGAATGGAGGATATTGTTACAAATAAAGACTCGATTATTAAAAAAAACACAAATATTTTCGGTCCGAGCACTAATATATATATTGTTTGCCTATTCTCCATAGCCAGATGATAATTTATATTATGTGATATAATAAAGTTATACACTTTACTGATATAATTATGAATGCAAAAATTAAACAATATTTAAAAAGAACATTAATATATAAGCTCTACAAGCGATGTGTTACCTATAAGAAAAATATTAGGTTTAAAGCAGATTGCTTAAAATTACAAGAAAAAGGGGTCAGTAGAAAATCAGTGGGGATAGGCATATAATTTGGAAATACGGTAGAGGA
>CAMFSS010000219.1 GCA_945983195.1 uncultured Prevotellaceae bacterium
TCGTCCATCGTGTAGTGGTTCTGAAGTTGTTGGAATGAGTGATCAGTTGCCCTTGACGGTGGAAACCACTTTGCCGCTTGCAAAGTGAGTGGTGATGTTGTCGCCGGGAGCAAGCTGCGAGGCATCGGTCACGGCATGTCCGTTCAGCGTTGTGAGGGAGTATCCGCGTCGCAGGGTATTCTGTGGCGATAGAATTTGCACCTTGTCGTAGAGGGCTGTTAGGCGCATCTTTTCACGCACTATTGCTTGTGCCGAAGCCTGCGACATTGACTTTATGAGGAAATTGAGCCTCTCGTTGCCTTGTGCTATGCGGTTTTGTGCCGTGAGCGGCACTATCTGCATGATGTGCTGCAAGCGTGCGCTGTTGCGCTCCACAATGTTGCCGGCAATGAGTGGGATTGTTCCCGAAAGATATTGAATCTGGCGTTTTGCCTCGGTGATATACTCGCGGGCAGTGTTCACTATGGTGTCGCGCAGCTCGTCGATGTGAGCCAGAGCCTCTACGCCGCAGCAAATAAGCAGTTCGGCGGCAGCAGTAGGTGTCTTTACCCTGCGGCATGCCACATAGTCGAGAATCGTCACATCGCGCTCATGACCTATGCCCACTACCACCGGAAGCGGAAATTGAGCCACATTGGAGGCAAGTGAATAGTCGTCGAACCAATTGGCGGCGCGCGGGGCCGCGCCCGCACGTATTTATCCCACGCAGTCAAACAGGCCGAGGGGCAGATTGATTCGGTCGAGAGCGGCAGGCACCGATGCTACAGTCTCCTTGCCCTGCATCACGGCAGGGAACAGGCACGTGTAGAATTGCAACCCGTAGGCATTGTTGTGGAGCTGGTTCATGAAGTCGCCATAACCCGCTGCTCCTGCTGCCGACACTATGGCTATGCGTTGCGGCACAGTGGGGAACGGGAGTTGCTTGTTCATGTCGATAATCCCCTCGGCTTTCAGCCTGGCGAGAATTTCACGACGCAGGCGCTCCATGTCGCCAAGCGTATAGCTGGGGTCAATGTCGGTGATAATCAGCGATATGCCATATTGCTCATGATAGTTGACCGACACTTCAAGCATCACCTTCATTCCGCTGCGCAGCTCCTGACCGGTGACTTGCAGAAACTTCTGCCGCAGATATGCGAAGCGGTTTGCCCAAATAATTCCGCGCATTTTCGCCACCGTGGCACCTGTGCGCTCGTCTTTTTCAAGCAGTTCAAGATAGCAGTGTCCGCCACGCACGTTCACGTCGCTGAGTTCGGCGCGAATCCAGCAGTTGCACACGGCAGGATTGTTCAGCAACCGCTTGATGCGGTTGTTGAACTCCCGTAGTGTTATTGCGCTGCTTGCGTTCTCAGCCATAGCGGATTAGTCGCGGTTTCCGAAGAAACGGAGCAGATAGATAAAGAGGTTGATGAAATCAAGATAGAGTGAGAGTGCACCCCATGTGGCGACGTTTTCCATTTGGTCGGCAGGGCTGACGGCAAGCATCTTCTTGATTTTCTGGGTGTCCCAAGCAGTCAGACCAATGAAGATTGCCACACCGGCAAAGCTGATAATCCACTCCATCTGTGTGCTGCCGATGAACATGTTCACCACCGAGCAGATGATGAGGCCGATAACGCCCATAAAGAGGAATGTGCCGAGCGATGTGAGGTCTTTGTCGGTGAAATAGCCGTAGACCGACATTGCGGCAAACACGCCTGCTGTGCTGGCGGATGTGGCAACTTCGGACGACGCGGGGTATTTGAGCAGCAGTAGCGACAGTGTCAAGCCATTGAGTATGGCAAAAAGATAGAACATGAGAGTGGCTATCGCAGGATTGCCGCCCTTGGCGATTCGGCTCGTGAGCACTACTACCATTAAGAGTTCGAGTATGCACGCCCCAAAATAAATCCACTGTGAGGATAGCATAAAGCGGACTATGGCTTCGGTGGAGGCACACAGATAGGCTGTGATGGCTGAAACCACCAGGGCAAGAAACATTTTAACATACACTTGACGCATCACTTGCGAGATGCTTAAGCCCTGGGTCATTGTGGGCTGGCTGTTGTAGTCAATCATAATGAAACTGTGTTTTTTGTTTTTTGATACCTTACTGAAGGCACGGCAGTAAATACTTGCCATGCCTTTAGTGTTGTGTTACATACGGTTGGGGACTTCAATGCCAAGCAGTCCGGTGGCGCGGCGAATTGCTGTGCCTACCACTTCGGAAAGCTTGATGCGGAATGCACGCACGTCGGCATTTTCCTCCTTCATGATTGAATAATCGTGATAGAACTGGTTGTACTCCTTTACGAGGTCGTAGACGTAGTTGGCGATTTGTGCAGGGCTGTAGCTGCGGCCTGCCTCAGCTACAACTCCGGGGAAGTCGGCAAGACGCTGAATCAGAGCAATCTCCTTGTCGTTAGGCTCAACGTCGGCAATTTCGGCTTTCAGTCCTGCGTCGGCAGTCTTGCGCAAAAGCGACTGGATGCGGGCGTAAGTGTACTGAATGAACGGACCCGTGTTGCCATTGAAGTCGATTGATTCCTTGGGGTTGAACGTCATGTTCTTGCGCGGGTCGACTTTCAGAATGAAGTATTTGAGTGCGCCAAGTCCGATAATGCGTGCAATTTCGGCAGCTTCGGCTTCGCTGCAATCGTCGAGCTTTCCAAGCTCAGTCGAAGTCTGGCGTGCGGTGGCAATCATTTCGTCCATGAGATCGTCGGCATCGACAACCGTACCCTCGCGCGACTTCATCTTGCCTTCAGGAAGTTCAACCATGCCGTAGGAGAAGTGAACGAGATCCTTGCCCCACTTGAAACCGAGCTTGTCGAGCAGGAGCGAGAGCACCTGGAAGTGATAGTTCTGCTCGTTGCCCACCACATAAATCATCTTGTCGATAGGGTAGTCCTGATAGCGTAGCTTCGCGGTGCCGATGTCCTGTGTCATATACACCGAAGTGCCGTCGCTGCGGAGCAGCAGCTTGTGGTCGAGTCCGTCGCCGGTGAGGTCGGCCCACACTGAGCCGTCGTCGCGGCGATACATGATGCCCTTCTCCAGCCCTTCGAGCACCTTCTCCTTGCCTTCGAGGTAGGTGTTGCTCTCGTAGTAGATTTTGTCGAAATCAACTCCAAGACGCTTGTAGGTCTCATCGAATCCGGCATAGACCCACTCGTTCATCATGCGCCACACTCTGCGCACGCTCTCGTCGCCGGCTTCCCACTTCTTGAGCATTGCACGAGCCTCCTGCATGAGCGGAGAAGCCTTTTCAGCCTCTTCGTCGCTCATTCCCTGTGCCTTGAGGGCTGCAAGTTCAGCCTTGTAGTGCTTGTCGAACATCACATAGAAGTCGCCGATAAGGTGGTCGCCCTTCTTTCCGGCTTTCTCGGGAGTGATGCCGTTGCCCCACTTTTCCCATGCCAGCATCGACTTGCAGATGTGGATTCCGCGGTCGTTCACGATGTTGGTTTTCACCACTTTGTAGCCGTTGGCCTTCATGATGAGAGAAAGGCTGTAGCCGAGCAGATTGTTGCGCACATGCCCCAGGTGGAGCGGCTTGTTGGTGTTGGGCGATGAATACTCAATCATCACCAGTTCGCTGTCGGGTGTCTCAGCCTTAAAGCCATAGTCGGGGGTGCTGGCGATGTGGCTTAGCACGCCGTTCCAGAACTTTGGCTCAATCACTATGTTGAGGAAGCCCTTAATGACATTGAACGAGCGCACTGCCTCACAGTGGGCTACAAGATATTCACCAATCTCCTGAGCCGTTGCTTCGGGAGCTTTTTTCGATGCTTTAAGGAAGGGGAACACCACAATTGTGAGGTTGCCCTCAAATTCCTTCTTGGTAGTTTGAGGCACAATCTTCGAAGCCTCAAAATCAACGCCGTAGAGAGCCTTTACGGCTTCAGCGGTAGCTTGTGATAGAATGTTGTCAATCGACATGTTACTATTGAATAATATGTTGACAAATAATAAATTAATTCAGTGTGTGCAATGCCTTTAGTGCACATTTGAGCCGCTGTGAGCCTAAACGTGCCGGCACAGAATTGCATATTAGAGAACAAAGTTACAAAAAATCTCGGAATTACCGAAATTAATCCATTTTTTCCAGCTTTTATTTAATCCAAAACGGCCATTATCGACTGTTCGGCTTCTTGGCACACACGGTGGGGTCAGCGTTTTGTGGTGTGAATCATGAATATGATAGCAGCTATTGAGAGCACTATGCCCACCACAATGTTGGTGGTGAGCGGCTCGCCAAACACCAGTGTGCCAACGAGAATGGCAGTGACAGGCTCAAACACTCCCATCACTGAGGCTTTGGTGGCACCGATGTTGCGTGTAGCCACTGCCAAAGTGGCTGTCGACACTATGGTTGGGAGCAGTGCGAGCCACACCAGGTTGAGCCAGTCGGTTGCACCTTCGATTCCGGCGGTGATTTCAGTGTCGGCGATGATGATGCGGGCAAGGAACACCGCAGCACCCACGGTGAGAGCGTAGAATGTGAGTAGCGAGTTGGATATGCTTGATATTGACTTGCTGCGGTTGATTATCACTATAAAGAGCGCGT